>PLMM01000127.1 GCA_003142495.1 Gemmatimonadota bacterium
CGGGGATGAGCAGCGCGGAGAACACCACGAGCGAGGCGAAGCCCAGCGTCACTGAGCGGCGATTCGCGAGCGCGCCCTCGAGCATGGTGGCGTATCTTGCCTTGAATGCTTCGAAGCGGTGCTCGAAGCCCGTGGTGATACGCTCCAGCCATGCCGGCTGCGGCTTGCCATGCTCGCTCTCCATCGCGAAGCGCACGAGCGTCGGCACGAGCGTACGCGAGATGATGTACGACGCCATCATCGCGAAGATCACGGCCATCGCGAGCGGTGCGAACAGCGATCCCGCCGCGCCCGTGAGGAAGAACACCGGCACGAAGACGACGCAGATCGAGAGCGTCGACACGAACGTCGGCACCGCGATCTGCTGCGCACCGTCGAGAATCGCCTCGAGCAGCGGCTTCCCGAGCTGCGCATTGCGATGGATGTTCTCGATCGCAACCGTCGCATCGTCCACGAGGATTCCGACCGCCAGCGCCAATCCGCCCAGCGTCATCACGTTGATCGTCTGGCCGAGCGCGCCGAGGGTGATGATCGAGCAGAGGATGGCGAGCGGAATCGAGAGCGCGACGATCAGCGTTGTGCGCCAGCTGCCGAGGAAGAGGAGAATCATGAGTGCGGTGAGCACCGCGGCGATGATCGCCTCGCGCACGACACCGTTGAGCGACGCGCGCACGAACAGCGATTGATCGGAGAGCAGATTCAGGTGCAGCTCGCTCGGCAGCATCGACACAATTTGCGGGAGCCGCGCGCGCACGCGCCGCACGACATCGAGCGTCGACGCGCCGCCGCCCTTCAAAATCGTGATCAGCGCGCCGCGCTGTCCGTTTTCGCGGACGATGTTCGTCTGCACCGCGAAGCCGTCGTGCACCTGCGCAACGTCATGGATGTACACCGGTACGCCGTTCACCTCCTTCACCGGGATGTCGTTCAACGCCTCGATCGCATCGGGACTCGAGTTGAGATGAACGGTGTACTCCTGCGCGCCGAGCTTTGCGGTGCCGCCGGGGAGGACGAGATTCTGCGCGTTGATCGCCGCGCTCACATCCTGCGGCGAGAGCCCCTTCGCGAAGAGCGCCTGCGGATTGATGTCGACCATGATCTGGCGCACCTTCCCGCCGAACGGCAGCGGTACCTGCGCGCCCTGCACCGTCGCCATCTGCGTGCGGATGAAGTTGAGCCCGTAGTCGTACATCTGCTGCTCGGACATCGAGTGGCTCGACAGGCTCACCTGCAGAATCGGCACGTTCGACGCGTTGAAGCGGATGATGAGCGGCGGCGTCGCGCCTGGCGGCATCACGCGCACCACCGCCTGCGAGATCGCCGTGATCTGCGAGACGGCCGCATCGATCGACGCGCCCGGCTGGAAGTACACCTTGATCACCGCCACGCCGTTCACCGTCTGCGACTCGATGTGCTCGATGTCGCTGACGGTCGTCGTCATCGCACGCTCGTCTACGGTGACGATGCGCCGCTCCATGTCCTCCGGCGCGAGCCCGGCGTACGACCAGATGATCGTCACCACCGGAATCTTGATCTCCGGGAAGATGTCGGTGGGCATGGTGAGGAGTGACAACACGCCGAACACCAGCACGAGCAGCGCGCCGACGATGAAGGTGTACGGGCGCTCGAGTCCGAGCTTGACGATCCACATCTACAGGGTTCTCCCAGCCAAAGCCTCGAGCTCCGCGCGCGCGACCGCATAGTCGAATCTCGCCGTCACCGCGTCCTGTTCCGCGTTCACGAGCGCGAGCTCCGATGTCAGCCGCTCGAGCTGCGTCGTCGCCCCCTCGCGATAGCGCGCGTCCTGCACGCGCAGATCCTCGCGCGCGAGCGCAACGGCCTGCTCCGACAGCGTCATGCGCCGTCGCTCGACCGCCAGATTGGTGAGCAGGCGAATCGCGCTCGCCCGCACGAAGCGATGCGTGTCGAGATTCGAGACGCGCGCCGTCTCTTCATCCGCGCGCGCCCGCGTTACCTCGTCGCCACGCACGAAGCCATCGAAGAGCGGATAGGAGAGCCCAATGCGCGCGACCCACGTGCCGCCGTCGTTCAACAGCTCGGGCTGCTGGCGCAGATACGAATATCCGCCCGCCGCGCTGATGTACGGCTGATAGTGCGACTTCGCCGACGACACCCCCGCACTCGTCGCCGCCGCCGTAGCCTCCGCCGCCTTCACATCCGGCGACGTGCGCTCGATCTCCGCGAGCACGGAATCCTCGGGAACCGACAGCGGCCGCACCACCGACGAATCATCCTCGCGCGCGCCGACGCGCCCGCCGAGTCCCGTGAGCCGCCCCAGCGCGACGGACGCCGAGACGTGCGCCGATCCCGCCTCGAGCAGCGCCTGCTCCGCACTCATCACCTCGAGCGCGGCGCGCAGATCATCCGATCGCGTCGTCGTCCCCGCCGCCAACCGCGACGCCGCATCGCGCTCGGCTCCCTTCGCCCGAATGAGCCGCGCCTGCGCAACCCTCGCGAGCGCTTCCGCGCGTAGCACGCCGAGGAAGGTCGTGTCGACGGTGAAGCGCAGGTCGTAGTTGGTCGCGACGAGATTCGCCTCCGCTGCCTCACGCTCCGCGCGCGCCTGCTTACGCTCGGCGCCAAGCCGCCCACCCGTGTAGACGTTGATCGAGGCGATCAGTCCGGCGCTGTAGGCGTTGCCGGCGTAGGTCGGCGTGATGGGCGCAGCGGCGACGGCGGCGCCGGCGCGGGCGGCGCCCGATTCGAGAGAGAGCGTGGGAAGATAGGAACCGAGCGCCACGTGCTCGCCGGAGCGGGCCGACCGCACGGCTCCGTTCTGCCGTGCGACATCAGGGCTCACGTGACGGGCGCGATCGAGCGCTTCCTCGAGGGAGAGGACGGTGTCGACGGTGAGTGCGGCAGAGTCCGCTCTGTCGGCGCTGTCGATGCCCGCGCGCGCCGAGACGCTCTGTGCCTGGAGCGACGCGGCGTGCAGGGCCAGAGAGGCGAACGCGGCGAATGCGGCAACGCGCGCCGCCAGGCGACCTGGCCTCTTCTCCCTCTGCTCTCCTCGGGCAGCCGCGGAGCTGTCGTGCGATGAATGTGAAACGATCACGATCTCGGCGGTGTGGTGCAGGCGAGCAAACGAATCGAGAGAGCCAAGATGCAAAACTAGGGTAAATAGGATAGTTAGTCAAATACTCTTATAACTATACAACTACTTGATGCCGCCAGTCGCACCCCGCAATCTTCATCCTATGTCCATTCGCTTAAACGCCGAATCTGCCCCCTCCGTTGAGGATCGAGCCCTCGTTTTCAAGGCGATCGGCGATCCCACGCGCGTCCGCATCATCGAACTCTTGCGTGCGCAGTCGGAGGAGATCACGGGAACGGAGATCGCGGGAAGCGTTGGCGTCAGCCTCGCGCTGCTCTGCCACCACTCGAGCGTGCTCGTCGAGGCCGGACTCGTGACGAAGCGGAAGGAGGGGCAGACGTCCTACTGGACGCTGAACCGCGACGCACTCGCCGCCGCGCTGGGATCGCTGGCCGAGCCCACGCCGATCGCGCACTAGCGACAGATGAGGATTGTGCGTTACAGATAGGCGCATCCGCGAGCCGCGAAGCACGCCTTATGCAATCTGCATGATCACAAAATCAATCCCTTCCGAGGCATCAATGCATCGTCACAATGTTCTTTCCATGGCAGCAGTTGCTGCCATCGTCGTCACTGCGGCTTGCAATCCGTTTCACAAGACGTCGAACGAGATCAAGGTCCAGGACATCCCCGTCGGCGAGCGCTGGAACGCGGCGCTGGCGACTCCGTCCAGCCTCGCCGGCGCGGTGCAGATCCAAGGCACCGGCTACGTCGCGCGCGACCCATCGGGTTCGAGCAAGGCCGTGATCCACATCGCGAACGCGACGGCGGGTGGCGTGCATCCGTGGGCCGTTCGCGTGGGGCTCTGCGGCGCCGGCGACAATCCAGTGTTCGGCGATCTCTCCGCATACCAGAATCTCAAGATCGACAAGGACGGCACGGCGCAGAGCGGCGCCCTCCTTTCGGTTCCATTTCCGACGAGCGGCAGCTACTCGCTCGAGGTGCGCGCGTCGCCCACGAACATGGGCACCGTCATCGCGTGCGGAAATCTCGCTCCGCCCACGCAGTGATCGTGTTGGTGACCGGCGCACTATTGCGCCGGCCGCCAGTGCAACACACATTGCGCACATGACCACGCACGCCACGAGCTACCTCGCATACTTTACCAGCTTCTGGGGATATCCCCCCGGGAGCCGGTAGCTCGTGCCCAGCGGTCGTTAGCGACCAGGCGGTGCGTCACCACGGCTCCCGGAGAAATCCGGGAGCCTTCTTGTTTTTGAGGCCTTCGAGATGATCATCGTTACCAAGTCCAATGTTTCCGAACCCGAGCTCGCGAACATCCGCCAGCGCGTCGAGTCGCTCGGGCTCAAGACGCACATCACGCGCGGCTCGCATCGCGTCGTGATCGGCTGCGTCGGCGACGACGCAGCACTCTCCGAGATCCCGCTGCTCGCGCTCGCGGGCGTCGAGAGCGTGACGCCGATCCTTCGTCCGTACAAGCTCGCCTCGCGCGAGTTCGGCCATCCGGACGAGCCAACGGTCGTGCGGATCGCACCCGGTGTCGCCTTCGGCGGCCGCGCAATTCAGGTGATCGCCGGGCCGTGCTCCGTCGAAGGGAGCGAGATGCTCCTCGAGACCGCGATCGCCGTGAAAGATGCGGGCGCCACGCTACTCCGCGGCGGCGCGTACAAGCCGCGCACCTCTCCCTACGCCTTCCAGGGGATGGGCGAGGCCGCGCTCGAACTCCTCGCCGCCACGCGCGCCGAGACGGGGCTGCCGATCGTCACCGAGGTGATGGACACGCGACAGGTCGACACGGTGTGCCGCTACGCCGACATGCTGCAGATCGGCGCGCGCAACATGCAGAACTTCGCGCTCCTCGCTGAAGTCGGCCGCACGAAGAAGCCGGTGCTCCTCAAGCGCGGCCTCTCCGCCACGATAAAGGAATTGTTGATGGCGGCCGAGTATGTGATGGCGAGCGGCAATCAGGATGTGGTGTTGTGCGAGCGTGGCATCCGCACCTTCGAGACGGCAACGCGCAACACGCTCGACGTCGCGGCGATCCCGGTGCTCAAGGAAGAGACGCATCTCCCCGTGATCGTCGACCCGAGCCACGCCGGCGGACGCGCGGCGCTCGTCGCGCCGCTCGCCTTCGCCGCAATTGCCGCCGGCGCGGACGGGCTCATCATCGAAGTGCATCCGCATCCGGAAGACGCGCGCTCCGACGGCGACCAGTCGCTCGACTTCGCCGCCTTCGTCGATGTGATGACGCGCATCGGACCGTTCGCGGAGGCCGCGGGGCGCACGATGCGCGCACCGTCGCACGAGCGCGCGTGACGCGTTCCGCGCGTATCGCCTTTCAGGGAGAGCTCGGCGCCTTCAGCGAAGAGGCCATTCGCAACATCGATTCGCAGGCGACGGCGGTGCCGTGTCGCGACTTCATCGACGTCGCGCAGGCCGTGGAGAACGGCGATGTCGACGCGGGGATGCTGCCGATCGAGAACACGCTCGCGGGCTCCGTCGTCGGCAGCTACGACGCGCTCAAGTCGTGCGAATCACTGCGCGTGGTGGCAGAGACGGTGGTGGAGATCCATCACTGCGTGATGGGAGTGCGCGGCGCAACGATCGATGCGCTCACGACGGTGGAGAGTCATCCGGTGGCGCTCGCGCAGTGCACGCGCTGGCTGCGCGCGCATCCGGCGATCGTCGTGCGTGCGGCGTACGACACTGCGGGTGCGGCTCGGGATGTTGCCGCGCAAGGCGATGTGCGCGCGGCGGCGATCGCGGGGCGGCACGCGGCCGCCCGCTACGATCTCGAGATCCTCGCGGCGGATGTCGAAGATCGCTCCGACAACCAGACACGCTTTCTGATGGTGTCGCGTGCGCCGCGCGCGCTCGACCCAGGGGTGAGCGCGCGCACGGCGTTGCTCGTCACGACGCCGAACGTGCCGGGCGCGCTGCTGCGCGTGCTCGAGCCGCTCGCGCGCCATGAGATCAACATGAGCAAGCTCGAGTCTCGGCCCGCGGACGAGCCGTGGCACTATCACTTTTTCCTCGAGCTCGACCATGCGGCGGGCGACCCGCAGCTGGCGGCGGCGATTGGCGAGCTGCGGGGCGTGACAGAGTCTCTTCGCGTGCTCGGCACGTACGCGCGCAGCGTCGCTGGACGAGCAAGGCGTGGCGTGCCAGATTAGCCCCACTCCAACCGAGGTTGCCCCATGTCGCTTTTCGATTTGCGGTCGCTCTCTCTGCTGCCGCTCGTCGCCCTGTTCGCGGCGTGCGCGACCAAGGATGCGGCGAAGACCGTAGCTGCATCGGATTCGACGAAGCCTATCGCCGCGGCAGTGCCGCATCAGATGACGATCATCGCATCGGACTACAAGTTCGATGCGCCTGACGAGGTTCCGTCCGGGATGATGACGGTGCATCTCGTCGACAACGGTGCGGAGCTACACCACGTCGCGTTCGTCGAGCTGAAGGCTGGGAAGACGATGGCGGATGTTCAGCAGGCGATGAAGGCGATGAAGCCGGATGGGGTTCCGCCGGAATGGATGGTCGATCACGGCGGTGTGAACGCGTCTCATCCCGGCGGAGGGATGTCATCGGCGACGCAAAACCTCGACGCGGGGAACTACGCGCTGATCTGCTTCATCCCGTCCCCTGATGGCACGCCGCACTTTGCGAAGGGGATGGTGCGACCGCTCACTGTCGCCGCATCGACCGACGCCGCCGCGCCCGAGCCCACAGCGGACATCGTGATGTCGCTCAAGGATTACTCGTTCACGCTGTCCAAGCCGCTGACGGCCGGCAAACACACCATACGGATCGAGAGCTCGGGCTCACAGTCGCACGAAGTGCAGCTGGTGCGCCTTGCTCCCGGCAAGAAGGCGGAAGACGTTCCCGCGTGGGTCATGAAGCCGAACGGTCCGCCTCCGGGTGAGCCCATTGGCGGTGTGCCTGCAATGGCGAAGGGATCGGCGGCGTACATCACTGCCGACTTCACGCCGGGCGATTACGCGCTGATCTGCTTCCTCACCGACGTGAAGGACGGCAAGCCGCACTTCGCGCACGGAATGATCCAGCAGGTGCACATCAGCTAGAGGAAGCCTCAGCGCGTGGCGAGAATGGACTGCGCTTTTCCAAAGGCGCCGCGCGCTGTTGCGCACTCATTATTCGGCGGGCTTCGAGGCGTCGGTCGAGGTGAGGCGATTGCCTTCCTGAGCTGCGCTCAAGGCTTGGCCGGCGCCGACGCGACGGTTGCGCTCAACTTCGCAAGCCGGTCGCGCGCCAACACCACATTCGCTTCCGCCGCGGGAGCGAGCGCGATGTAGCTCTTGTACTCGCTCACTGCCTCGTCGGTATAGTCCTCCACATCGGAGATGCGCGCCAGCAGAAAGTGCGGCGCCGCGAAGAACGCGTCGCCCTCGATCGCTTTCTTCAGCTGGGCCGCCGCATCTCCGTCCCGACGCGCCTTGATCAGCACGAGCGCGTAGTCGTAGTGGAGCGCGGGATCGTTGGGCTGCAGCTGCACGGCGAGATTCATCTCCGATACCGCGGCCGCCGTGTCACCCTGCGCGAGCTGCAGCGACGCCATGTTCATGTGCGCTGCATAGTAGGATTGATCCTCCTCGAGCGCACGCGCGTACGATTCACGTGCGAGCTCCGCATGCTTCGCCTTCTCGTGGATCAGCCCGATCGACTGGTCGTACAACGCCTTGGACTCGTAAGGAACGAACTTCGAATCGCGCTCGCGAAGTTCGGCCATTGCCGCGTTCATCTCGGTGAGCGAGCTGTCAATGTTGCCAACGAGAAAGAAAATTCGCGCGCGTTCCGCGTGGATCTCGCTTCCATCGCGTTCATACTCGTGCAGGTTGCGCTTGTTGACCTTCGTCTCGAAATCCTTGAGCTCCCTCGCGTATGCATCGAGCGCATCGGTAAGGCGCCCCTCCGAGTACGAAACCCAAGCCGAGTTCCGCGATCTCAGCGTGTGGTTGGCGATCGCGAGATTCAGATCGGCGACATTGCGGTTGGGATCCCCCTTGCGCATGTCGGCTTCGAAGAGTCGGGGAACGAGCGCGCGATCGAGATTGCGATAGAGAAACGGATTTATCGCATACGCGCGGAAGAGCAGGGAATCGAGCGCGAGGAATTCGGGCTTCCGCTTTTTGTAGGAGAAATCGTAATAATCGAAGAGCGTGCTCGGCGTCATCTTCATGAGCGCGGCGGCCCGCATGCCGTAAAGCGCTTCGCCGGACGTCGGATCGATCTTCGATGCCCAGAAGAAGGCGCGGGCGGCGTCCTCCGGCCTGGTGTCGATCGTGCGCACGCCGAACAGGTAGTACAAATGCGCATCGTTGGTGTCGGCGTCGGCGCCGAGCACAGGGCGCGTGGGGATTTGTGCGGCTTTCTGAGCGATGAGGGATGGGGTTAGGACGAGCGCGAGCGTGAGCAGTGCGGCCGGGAGACGCACGGTCAACTCCAGGTCGGAGNNCGCTTGGTGCTCTCCCTCACAAACGCAAGTTAGAACGCTCTAACGTTCCATAACTCCAGAAATGACCGTTCTTTCTGACCGAATGAAAATCCACCTAGACGTGGGCCGAACCCGACTGTACGTTGCAGTTGTGTCAGCCCTCTCTGGGTTGACCGCTGCCGCCGCGAGAACGGCGTGGCGGCTATGCCCCCCGGGCCTGTCCCGGGGGGCTTTTTTTTGTACGAAAGGGGGCGGCCAGTTATTGGCCGCCCCCTTTTCAGTGCGCGATGCGCTCGCGAGAGATCAGTCACTGCGCAGCTGCTTCGACATCTCCTCGAGCAGCCGCCGCTCATCTCCCGATAAGCTCTCGATCCCACGCTCCGAGATCTTGTCGAGCACCAGATTCAGCTGCTCGCTCTTGTGCTTCCCCACCTTGCCGGGGAGCGACAACGTCGCGCTCTGCCGCTTCGACGCCATCGCGTTGCTGCGCGCCACGATCTCATCGATCTCCGTCGTGCGCTCACGCGAGCGTGTGTGTGTGCGCGGGATCGCGCGCGGCGGCTCGTCGGGCACATCCGGAATCTGCGACATTCGCTGACGCAGCCGATCCAAACTCGGCACCGACGCCGCGCGCAGATACAGCCAGCCGATCGCGAATCCACCCAGGTGCGCCATGTACGCCGTCCCGTCCGTCGCGTTCAGCCCCTTCACGCCGAGGATGAGATTCCACGCAGCGAGCAGCACCACGAACCAGCGCACCTTCATCGCGACGAACACGAACGGGAAGACGCGCACCTCGTCGTCCGGCCACCGCATCGCGTACGCGAGCATCACGCCGAAGATCGCCGCAGATGCGCCGATCAGTGGCGAGCCGTTGTGCACGATGAGCAGATCGGCGAGCCAGCCGCCGAGCCCGCAGAGGAGGTAGTAGAAGCTGAAGCTCCGCTGCCCCCACGCCTGCTCGAGTCGCGGGCCGAAGAGCCAGAGCGTCCACATGTTGAACGCGAGATGGATGAAGCCCGCGTGCACGAACATGTAGGTCGCGATCGTCCACGGACGCTGCGTGAGATCGCCCGGGCTCTTGAACGCCAGCGCCGCAATCATGTCCGCAGGACGCACGACCGTGAGCTGCAGGAAGAACACCGCGACGTTGATCGCGATGATCCACTGCACCGCCGGCGTCAGCCGCGGGATGTCGTATTCGTCGGTGGCGGAAGTGTTCATTGAGTATTAGACACGGAGAACAAACGCCGGGTTCCTAGCGGGTCCCGACGGGCCCGGGAATCCGAAATTGCAGCACGACGTCGCGATGAATCATGGTCGCCTGCTCGAGCAGTGTGGCGTATCGACGGTCGAGGGGCGACTTCTCCCCCGCAGGCGCTGGATGGATCACAACTTTCGTACCCGGCGCGGCGGCGTGTGCCTGCTCGACGAGTCGCAGGATCTGCCCGTCACTCGTGCCATCGCGCGGCGCCAGCGTGAGCGCGTGCGCGGTGCCCGCAGAGGCGACAGCCGCGAGCGATGCAACGGTTCGTTCCGCGCCCGACGGCGCGTCCGGGAACTCCCACAACACGTGGACCATCGACACCACACGTACGACATCCTCCAGCGCCTCGGGCCGCTGCCCGTCACACTCCAGAATTACGGGGAGCGGCGATGCCCAGTTTCCGAACACGGCCGCGATGAACGGTGCACACGACAGCGGATCGCGTCCACTCAGCAAAATCGAGTGCACGAGCGCCTGCGCGGTCGCGCGCTCGAGCTGCTTCGCGAGCATCTCGCTCGAATAGAGCACGGCGGTTTCCGCCTCGCCCGCAAAGCGCACGAACAGCTGGCGCCGTCCGGTCCAGATCCCCTGCGATTGAACGCCCGGAGAAAGCCCGGCGATAGGTGCAGTCGGAAGAGTTGAACGTGCCATCACTTTCCCTCACCTCGTGTCATCTTCGCGAGCGCCACAATGCGATCGCAAAACGTGCTGAAGTCGATCCCCTCTGCCGCCGCCGCCTGTGGAATCAGACTCGTCGCGGTCATTCCAGGAAGGGTGTTCGCCTCGAGGCAAAACAGCTCCCCTCCCGACGTCATACGGAAGTCTATTCGAGCGCACCCGTCAAGCTTGAGCGCACGGAAGGCGAGAACCGCCAACCGCTGCGCCTCCGTCGTGAGCGCCGGTGAGAGCTTCGCCGGAAACTCCTCGACTGCCATCCCCGGCGTGTATTTACACTCGTAGTCGTAGATCTCGTGCTTGGGAATGATCTCCCCAACGGGCATCGCGTGATCGCCCAACACTCCGACTGTAAGCTCTCGCCCCGCCACGAAGCGCTCCACCATCACCTCCACATCATAGAGCGCCGCCTCGGCGATCGCCCCAGCCAGCTGTCCAGACTCCTTCACGACCGTGAGCCCGACGGTCGACCCTTCCTTCGACGGCTTCACCACGACGGGATAGCCCAGCACTTGCTCGACCTCGCTCGCACTCAGCTGCGAGCCGGG
>PLMM01000230.1 GCA_003142495.1 Gemmatimonadota bacterium
ACAGATGGCCGTGATGCTACAGGACATGTTCAAGCGCGTGGGCGCGCGTATGAGCATCGAGCACGTCGACTTCCCGACGCTCAATGCGCGGCAGCCTGCGCACGATTACGACGCCGCCTTCGACGGAATGTCGCTGGACCCGACGCCCTCCGGAATTCGGCAGGAGTGGAGCACCGCGGCCGCAAAGGCCGAGGGCATCAGCAACACCGGCCAGTACATGAATCCTGAATTCGATGCCACCATCGACTCCGCGGTTGCAGCGATGGACCGGAAGGCGGCAATCGCCTTGTACCGTCGCGCCTACGCGATCATCGCCAACGATGCACCCGCGATCTGGCTCTACGAGGCACCGGCGCTGGCCGGCATGAACGTGAACGTGCATCCCGCGCCGATGCGCGGTGACATGTGGTGGGTTCACCTCGCCGACTGGACGATCGGCGACGGCCCCGCGCCAAAGGGCGCGACCGTCGCGGTCGCAACGAGCGCGCACTAAGCGATGAGGCGGCTGCTCGCGCGCCGCCTTCTGCAGGGGCTTGCCGTCATCTGGATCGTCGTCACGCTGACCTTCGTACTGTTGCATCTCGCACCCGGCGACGCGTTCTCGTACCACGACCGCCACATCCCGGCCGAGGTGATTGCGCGCTGGCGACACGTCTACTGCCTCGATCGCCCACTCGCCGTACAGTACGGATGCTACGTGCGCTCGATGGCCAGCGGGAACCTCGGCTACTCGATATCGCAGCAGCGACCCGTGCTCGACATTCTCATCGATTACGTTCCGCGCACGATCGAGCTGATGCTTGTCTCTCTGCTCGTGAGCTTCGCAGTCGGCATCACGCTCGGCGTTCTCGAGGCGCGTCGCCGAGGACAGATCGCGGATTGGGGGACGCGCGCGATCACGCTGTTCTTTTATTCGATGCCCGACTTCTGGCTTGCGCTGATGCTGGTGCTCATCTTCGCGTACTGGATTCCGATCTTCCCGATTAGCGGGATCGAGGATGTGATCAACGGGCCCACGTTCAGCTGGGGACAGCATGTCATCGACCACATTCGGCATCTCGTGCTGCCCGCCACGTCGCTCGTTCTGCTGACCTGTGCTGCCATCGCACGCTTCCAGCGGTCGGCGATGCTCGACGTCATGCGCATGGACTTCGTGATCACCGCGCGCGCGAAGGGCACGTCCGAGGATGCGATCGTGCGGCACCACGTCCTGCGCAACGCGCTGCTCCCGATCATCACGCTTGCCGGGCTCGCGCTCCCTGCCCTGCTCGGCGGCGCGGTGCTCGTGGAACTCGTCTTTTCGTGGCCCGGAATGGGCCGCGTCACCGCGGTGGCGGTCGGGAATCGCGACTATGCGCTCGTGATGGCGTCGGTACTCGTCACGAGCGTGCTCGTGGTGGTCGGGAACGTCGTCGCGGATCTGCTCTACGCGCTAGCGGATCCGCGCGTGCGCGCCGCCTAGGTGCTCGCCCTTCGCTGGCTGAGCGCTGCTCTACTGATCGCTGCAGCCTCGGCAGCTCTGTGGAGGTACGCGCATCCGGGAATGCGTGCGAGCTCGCGACGCGCGGCCGCCGCGCGCTACGCCGCGAATCCATCGGCCGTGATCGCGCTCTTCGCCCTCCTCGTGATGTACGTGATCGCGGCGCTCGCCCCCTGGCTCGCGACGCACGATCCGATCGCGCTCCTGCCGCAGTCGTTCGTGAATCACCCGCCTTCGCGCGACTTGCTCTTCGGCACCGATTACGTCGGACGTGACGTGTTCAGCCGCGTGCTGTACGGCACGCGGCTCTCGCTCGCGATCGCGCTCCTGGCGACGGTGATCTCGGTCATTCTCGGCACGGCGTACGGGCTTGTCGCGGGCTTCGTCGGCGGCGCGCTCGACACTATGATGATGCGTCTGGTCGACGCTTTCCTGGCCATTCCGAAGATCGTGCTGCTGATCGCCATTGGCGCACTGTGGGCGCCGCTCAGTGTGACTTCGCTCGTGCTCATCCTCGGACTCACCGCCTGGTTCGGTACGAGCCGGCTCGTGCGCGCCGAGGTGCTCTCGCTGAGGGAGCGCGACATGGTGGTCGCCGCGCGCGCGCTCGGAGCCCGCGACCTGGCCATCGTGCGCCGCCATGTGCTCCCGAACGTTCTGTCGCCCGTGATCGTGTCCGCGACGCTCGGCGTGGCCGGCGTGATCATCAACGAGGCGACTCTCTCCTTTCTCGGCATCGGCATCTCCGATCCCGCGCCAAGCCTTGGCAACATCATCCACGACGGATCAGCATTCATCGCCACCGCATGGTGGGTCGCACTCTTCCCCGGCCTCGCACTCGTCATCACCGCGATGGCCTATAATCTCGCCGGCGACGGCTTGCGCGATGCGTTGGACCCGCGTCAGGTTGACCGGTGATGACCGAGCCGCTCCTCTCCGTGCAGGACCTCCGCACCTACTTCCGCACGAGCGCGGGCGTGGCGCGCGCGGTGGACGGCGTCTCCTTCGACATCGCAGCGAACGAGTCCGTTGGCGTCGTCGGCGAATCCGGGTGCGGCAAGTCCGTCACATCGCTCTCGCTGCTGCGGCTCATCCAGCGCCCCGGCAGCATCGAGCCCGGCTCGAAGATCGGCTTCGAGGGCACGGATCTGCTCGCGCTCGATGATGAATCGATGCGGAAGATTCGCGGCAATCGCATCGCGATGATCTTTCAGGAACCGATGACCGCGCTCAACCCGGTCTTCACCGTCGGCGCGCAGCTGGCCGAGGTGCCGCGCGTGCACTCGAGCATCAGCCGCGGCGATGCATGGGCGCGCGCGGTCGAGATGCTCGGCACCGTCGGCATCCCCGATCCCGCCGAGCGAGCGAAGTCGTATCCGCACCAGCTCTCGGGCGGAATGCGTCAGCGCGTGATGATCGGGATGGCGCTCATGCTCTCTCCCGCACTCCTGATCGCCGACGAGCCGACCACCGCCCTCGACGTCACGATCCAGGCGCAGATTCTGGAGCTCCTCGCCGCGCTGCGCGCGCGCACCGCGATGTCCGTGCTGCTCATCACGCACGACCTTGGCGTCGTCGCCGAGTCGACGTCGCGTGTGATCGTGATGTACGCGGGGGAGATCGTCGAACAGGCGGGGGTGCGCGAGCTGTTCGCGCAGCCACACCATCCGTACACCGAGGGGCTGATGGCCGCGATGCCGCGCGCGGGGACGAAGCGCGAGCGGCTCACGGTGATCCCGGGCGCGGTGCCCTCGCCCTACGAGTGGCCCACGGGCTGCCGCTTCCACGAACGCTGCCCGTACGCGTGGGAGCGCTGCGAGCGCGAGCATCCGCCGCTCTACCAGATCGGCGCGGGGCACGTCTCGCGCTGCCATCTCGCGGTGGAGCCCGAGCGCCGCAACACCCCGCATGTGCCACTCGCCGCGCGCGCCGGAGCGGGCGCATGAGCGCGCTGCTCTCGGTCAAGGATCTCACCAAGCATTTCCCGATCACCGGCGGCGTGATGCGTCGCGTGACCGGCGCGGTGCGTGCCGTCGACGGCATCTCGTTCGACGTCGCCGCCGGTGAAACGCTCGGCCTCGTCGGCGAGTCGGGCTGCGGAAAGACTACCGCCGGCCGCGCGATTCTCCGCCTCATCGAGCCGACGTCGGGGGAGATCATCTTCGATGGCGCGGACGTGCGCGCGCTCGGGAAGGAGCCGCTGCGCAAGCTCCGCCGCCAGATGCAGATCGTCTTCCAGGATCCATTCAGCTCGCTCAATCCGCGCATGACCGTGGGCGCGTCGGTGCGCGAGGGGCTCACGATTCACAAGCTCGCCGAGGGGAGCGCCGCAGATGCGCGCGTGCGGCAGCTGCTCGAGGAAGTCGGGCTGCGCGCCGAGCACGCGACGCGCTATCCGCACGAGTTCTCGGGCGGGCAGCGGCAGCGCGTCGGCATCGCGCGCGCGCTCGCGGTCGAGCCAAAGTTCATCGTGTGCGACGAGCCCGTGTCGGCGCTCGACGTGTCCGTGCAGGCGCAGGTGATCAACCTGCTCCAGGATCTGCAGCAGGCGCACGGCCTCGCCTATCTGTTCATCGCGCACGACTTGTCGGTGGTGGAGCACATCGCCGATCGCGTCGCGGTGATGTACCTGGGCCACATCGTCGAGCTCGCGAACGCCGACGATTTGTACGCACTGCCACTCATGCCGTACACGCAGGCGCTGCTCTCGGCGATTCCGGTGCCCGACCCCGAGGCGAAACGCGAGCGGATCGTGCTGCGCGGCGACGTGCCCTCCCCCGCGAATCCGCCGTCTGGATGCCCGTTTCATCCGCGCTGCCAGCATCCGCAAAAGGACGCGGCGTGCTCGACGATCGTGCCGCCGCTCGAGCTCAAGGAGCCGGATCACTGGGCCGCGTGTATCAAGCAGCTGCCCACGCGCATCACGTGGCCCGAGCAGCAGGCCGCCGGCGCAACGAAGCCACCCGAGCGCATTATCCCCGTTCGCGCAATCGCGTGACGGGCTCCATGCTTCTCCAGCCCTAGCGCAGGAGCATCGTGTCCGCCGCCGTCGATATCCTCTCAACCGCCGCCGATCGCCCGCCAGCGCTCGACGACACCGCACTCTTCGGCCATCCGCGCGGGCTCGGCCTGCTGTTCATCACCGAGATGTGGGAGCGCTTCTCGTACTACGGAATGCGGGCGATCCTCATTCTGTATCTCACTCAGGCGCTCCACTGGAACACGGCGCGCGCGGCGAATCTGTACGGCACGTACACGATGCTCGTCTTCCTCACGCCGTTGATCGGCGGCTACCTCGCCGATCGAATCATCGGCACACGCCGATCGCTCGTCATAGGAGGAATAATCATAGCGGCGGGGCACTTCTGCCTCGCCGTTCCGTCGATGACGATGTTCTACACCGGCCTCACACTCATCATCATCGGCACCGGCTTCTTCAAGCCGAACGTGTCGACCATGGTCGGCCAGATCTACGCGGACGGCGATTCACGGCGCGACGCCGGCTTCACGATCTTCTATGTCGGCATCAACACGGGCGCCTTCCTCGGCGGCCTCGTCTGCGGCTATCTCGCCGATCAAACACGCTTTGGCGATCGCGGCTGGCACTGGGGCTTCGGCGCCGCCGGCATCGGCATGATCCTCGGCCTCATCGTCTACGTCGCCTTCCGCGACAAATATCTTCCCGGGATAGGCGTCCGCGCGACGAAGCAGATTCCCGGCGTCGCCGCACCGATCGTCGCGAAGGACAGCAAGGTGGCGCTCCACGCGACCATCGGCGCCGCGGCCGGCATCGCGATCAGCGTGCTCCTCGGCGGCTTCGATCTGCTGAGCGCATTCGTCTCCGCCACGATCGGCGCGTCACTCGCAGTAACGATCCTCGGCTCGCACGGTGAGGAGCGGAAGCGCGTGATCGCGATCTTCATCGTCGCCTTCTTCGTCGTCGTCTTCTGGGCGTGCTACGAGCAGGCCGGCAGCTCGATGAATCTCTTCGCCGCCAACAACACGGATCTGCAGCTCGGCTCCTTCCACATTCCCGCCGCGTGGTTCCAGAACGTGAACCCCGCCGTCATCGTGATCTTCGCGCCGCTCTTCGCGTGGATCTGGGTGAAGCTGAACAAGATGGGCCGCGAGCCATCGACCGCCGTCAAGATGGTGATCGGACTCGCACTCCTCGGCTTCGGCTTCGTGTTCATGGTGATCGGCGGCAGGCGCGCCGACAACGGCATGCTCGTGAGCCCGCTCTGGCTCGTCGCCGCGTACACCTTCCATACGTGGGGCGAGCTCTGTCTCTCGCCGGTGGGTCTGTCGTACGTGACGAAGGTCGCGCCGGTGCGCTTCGCGTCGCTCTTGATGGGTGTGTGGTTCCTCGCGAACGGCGCGGCGAACAAGATCGCGGGAACGATCGCCGAGCTCACGCCCACGCCGGGCGAGGCTGCTGCCGCCCCGCGCGGTGGGTTCATCGGGATGTTGCAGCACGTCGCCATCACGAATCACGGCTTCTACACGATCTTCCTCGTGATGGCGCTCTCGGCCTCGCTGCTCATGATCTTCTTCGTGCCGACGCTCAAGCGGCTCACGTCGACGGTCAGTACGTGAGCGCGCGTCGCATCACGGCCAGGTAAAGACCGAGTTCGGCGTCACGAGCTCGCGACCGGAGCGCACGTCGCGCGGCTCGCGATAGGTGAAGCGATTTGCATTCGTGAAGCTGACGCGAAACTGCCATCGCGCGCGCAGATCGGGAGACATCGCGCGCGCGATGTCGAGGCGATACGTGATCTTGGAGCCTGGCGGCACGGCGACGAGCACACCGAGTCCCGCGCCGTACTTGAGCGGCGTCGTATCGCCGTAACCGAGCGGCGCGTCGCCCTTCCACACACGCCCGGCGTCTCCGAACACCGCCATCCCGATGTCGGCCTGATCGCGAATCTTCCCGAAATACCAGCGGTCCTCGAGGCGCATCACGAAGCGGATGTTGCCGGCGTCCGGCGACGCGTGATAGCCGCGCACGCCACCGTCGAGCTCACCGAGCGGCAGCTGCACCGGCACGCGTTGATTCCAGATTCCTGCCCAATCGATGCTGCCGACGAGCGTGTGTGAGCCCATGAGACGCTGATACATCGAGAAGTGTGCGCTCCCGATGACCCCGTCCCACTTGTTGTCCGTATAGTTGTTTCGCCCCTCCATCGTCGCCTGCAGATACGCGAAGGTGCGCTTGTTCCCCGCGCCCGCGTACAGATTCGACGCGAGGAAGATGTCGTCGTCCGTCGACCCCAGCACCTCGAGGCTGCGGCCGAGCAGTGTGCCCAACTGGAATCCCGCCGACATGTCCTGCGCGGCGGTGAGCGCGTCGAAGCGCTCGACGCGGACGAAGTCGATGCTGCGAATGCCCCAGAGCAGATTGAGGCGCGCGTTCTTGTGGCGCTCGAGAATGCGCATGAGCGTGTCGTACGGCACGCCCGGAGTGAGCGCCGGCGGCAGCCCGGGGGTGTCGTCTTCGCTCGAGAGACTCATGCCGAAGAGGCTCAATCGCCCCGGCTGACCCAAGCGGACGACACCACCGATGTCCACAAACTTGCGCGAGAAGTCGATCACCGCCGAGGTGTCATTCGTGCGGCGGAACGAATAGATGTCCTGGTGATCGAGCGCGATCCCTCGCCACGCGAAGCGCTGCTCGTCCGTGAGAAAGGGATGCTCGGCGCCCACGAGCCAGCTGCTGATGCCGGCGTCGCCGCGCAACGCCTGCAGATCGAGATGCCACGGCTTGCCGAGGAACTGATAGTCGGCGTAGTTGGCGCCGAAGTAGTCGCGATAGACGCCGTGGGCCCAATGCGCGGAAACGTACTTCGCGTCGCCCTTGAAGTTCCCATCGCCGACCGTGAGCGACGAGAGGTACGGACTCGTGGGCGACGTGCCACCCCTGAGGATGGTCGTCAGCTCATCCGTCGTCTGCGCGACGATGATCACGCCGCCATTGCCATCGTCGTACGCGTTCACGGACGCGCTTGCGATGAACGGCTGCGCGCGCAGCAGCCGCTCGGACTCGCTGCGACGTCGATCGTCGCACGGCTGTCCGGACTCGACAATGAGAAGGCGGCGAACGACGCCGGGCCTCGTGCTCGTGTGAATGGAGCTGATGATCCCGATCGGCGACTCCCACCACTTGCCGTGGCGCGGATAGTACGGCGGGCGCGTCTGCACCTGGATGTCGCTGATGATCTGCCCCTCGCACTTCACCGCATTCCCCGCCTGCGCGTGCGCGCGCGACGACATCGCCGCCGCGCCGAGCCCCGTGGCTGCGAGCGCGATGGCGACACGCCTCGCGAAACCGGAACGCGCTGCTGCGCTGCGCACTAGGGAGTGTCTGCTGGTGGAGAGGCTACTTGCCCATCCGGCGCTTCAAATCCGCCAGACGGGCCTCCGCGTCGGCGTCGCGCGCAGAACGATCCGCGGTGCGCCGGAGCGAATCGAGCTCGGAGATGTTCGCGCGATCGGAGTCGAGCGGTTCTTCCGCCGCACCACGTTCAGAAGGAGCGGCGGAATCCACGCCGCCCGTGAGTCGCTTGAGCTGCGCCGTCATCTCGGCGGTCTCGCGCTCGACCAGCGTGACCTCCTCCTCGAGCGCGGTGAACTTGCGCTCGAGCACCGTGATGCGCTCCGAGTGCTTGCGCTCGAACTCCGCCGCGAGCGTCACCGTCTCGGCGTCGTTGATCCCCGCCGCGAGCTGGCCGCGCCGGCGCACGGTGGCGAGCTCGGTGCGCTCGCGCTCGAGCTGCGCGCTTGCTGCATCGCGCGCCGCGCGGCTCTGCGAGAGCCCCACCTTCGCGTCCACAAGCGCCTCGCGCATGAGCCGCGCACGGGTGCGCGATGAGGGATCGTTCAGCATGACGGGAATTTACCCTCCGCCAACGCGTCATCACGACTCATTTTGAAAGCTTCTCTCCGGTGCTGCCGCATCGGGTACGATAGGGAGCCGCTACCGGGAGGCGCAAGCGCGGCGAACGCCCTCGCGCGCTAGGAAACCCAGCGCCACGAAGCCTCGGCGCGGACCTGGCGCATGAGGCGCTCCGGCGAGCTCCCGTGCGGGAACATCAGCGTGTCGCTCACCTCGTTCAGCGCGAGGCGCAGCGCCGCGAAGCGACTGGCCGCAACGCGCAGCAGCGCGTCGAGCCCGTGCTCCTGCGCCAGCCGATGCTCCGCCGCCAGCGCAAAGCCGCGCCGCCCCATCTCCTCGTAGTAGTCGATGTCCGGGCCCCCGCGACGCCAGCGCTTGTGCTCGATGCGGTCCGGAAACATCCCGCACGACCACAGCGCGTAGTTCCCGAGATGCTGCCGCACGAGAAAGCTCCGCCGCGCATCCGGTGTGTCGACCTCGCCCATCAGCTCCGCGAGCGTGTCGTACATCTGATCGTCCGTCTCCGCGATGCGCTCGGCGCGCCCGCGTGCACCGAAGTGCAGCAGAATTGCCGACACGTAGTCGGCGAGCGCGCGATCCTCCTCGCCAACGCGACGCAGCGCACGCCGTACCACGACGTACCAAAAGAGGCGCACGGAAACCTGCATGCCGATGCGCGAATCGATGATGGCGGGCAGCAGCCGCGGGTCGTCGAGCAGCGAGTCGATCCCCTCCTCGCGCAGACGCACCTCGGCCGCATCCTGCGCGCGCGTTTCCCCGTGCGCGACCAGGCGCATGGCTAACTGTGCATCGTCTCTGGTGAGAGACGCCCGTACGTTGCCGAGCAGCATCCCTTCCCTCCTGTAACTAGAAGGCAATAGACCGCGGTGGCACTCGTGATTCGCCCCTCATCTGGGTGACGACTACACGGGCGTCGCGTTACCGGGACACGTGCTCTAGCGCTGCAGCGAGGGCGGAAGGGGGCGGGTTGGAGAGTTCGCGAGCGAAGTTCCGATGTCCATGATCAGGGTCGCCACGCGCGCGAGCTTGTCGTAGTCGATCTTGTCCGGCGAGTCGGTGACCTTGTGATAGTCGGCGTGCAGCCCCGTCGTGAAGAACACGATCGGAATGCCGTGCTTCGCGTAGTTGTAGTGGTCGCTCCGATAGTAGAGCTGTTCGGGATGCGACGGCGCATCCCAATCACGATTGATCAGAAACGGCCGCGGTGACGCGCTGTTCACCGAGTCCACGATCTCGCCGAGCACTCGGCTCTGCCCGTTCGGCGCGGAGCGCGGGCCGATGAGGTAGAGCGAATCGGGATCGTTGCGCCCGATCATGTCCGCGTTGAGCTGCGCGACGATGGAGTCGAGCACCACGGTCGGATGCGACGTGAACCACTCGGAGCCGAACAGCCCGAGCTCCTCGCCCGTGTGCCACACGAAGAGCAGCGAGCGCCTGGTGCGCGGCGCCTTCTGCGCGCGCTTCGCGATCTCGATGAGCGAGACGGTGCCCGAGCCATCGTCGTCGGCGCCGTTCGCGATCGAGTCGCCGTGCACCGCGGGCTGGATCCCGATGTGATCGAGATGCGCGCCGAACGCGACGTACGTGTGCGCGAGCGCGGAGTCGGATCCCGGAATCACCGCGACGACATTGAACGCCGGCACGACATCCTGCACGAGATCCACCTTTGCCGAAAACGACTTCCCCTCGAGCACGCGCGTCCGGTTGTTCTGCGGCCATCCAGCGGGAAGGAGCGGCCCCGCATCCTTCGCGGTGCCGAAGATCACCATCGGCAGCTCGCGTGGACCGTCGAGCGTGGGCTGCAGCCGCAGCGATGAGTCGCTCAGCCCCGCCGCCAGCGCTGGGAGCTCACCCGCCTGCCGCCCGGTGAACAGCACGATGATCGCCGCGGGGCGCCGCTCCATGATCGCGCCGAGCCGATCGCCGAGCGAGCGTGGGTCGTGCAGCGATGCGCGACGCGCAGAGTCGAGTCCGGGCGGCGCGTCGTTGACGAACACCACCACCTTGTCCGCGAGCGAGAGTCCGGCGAGATCGTTGCGCCCGAAGCCCGGCGCCGAAAGTCCGTATCCCGCGAACACGAGATCGCCCGCCGCCTCGAGCACGGGCAGCGGAAGCCCTTCGCCGAGCGATGGCACGGGGATGAGATGCGAGCCGACAGGCAGGCTCGTGCGAGTGCCGGTTGACGTCACCTCGAAGCGCGCGGAGCGCACGAAGGTGCGCGAGAGCGGCACGCGCTGGAGATAGCCGCCGCTGTCCCCTGCGGGCGCGATCCCCGCCGCCTTCAGCTGCGCCGCAATGAAGCGCGCGGCGCGCGCGCCATTCGGCGTCTCCGCGCTGCGGCCCAGCATCGAGTCATCCGCGAACGCGAACAGATCGCGCCGAAGCTCCCCGGCAAGAGTCGGAGCCGGAACGAGTCGAGGCGCAGGGCGACTCTCGGTGCGCGGCGGCGGCGCACAACCTGCGGCGACGGCGAGCAGCAGCACCGCGCTGCGACGCATGAGCAACTCCAACGATGAAGGATGCGTCGCCAGGAGGCGGCAACGTTGCGTACAGGCTAACGAGACGACGCGACCGCGGCAACGTCGGCCTTTCCGTTTTGACAATAAGATGACCATCTTCCGTGACCGTTCGTTCAAACAGGAACCACGCCCCCGAAAAGGGTATCATTCATCAACATGCTGTACATCTGCATTCCCGCATTCGATGAAGCGCCCACGGTCGGGTTGCTTCTCTGGCGCATCCGAACCGTGTTCGAGGCGCACCCTCGCGAGTACGAGATCATCGCGCTCGACGATGGCAGTACCGATGGCACGCTCGAAACGCTGAAGCGCTACGAGAAGGTGCTCCCGCTCACCGTGCTGCGCAACGAAACGCGGCTCGGTTACGGCGCCGCGCTCGACACGCTCGCGCGCGCCGCGGCGAAGGCCACGCGCTATCCGCGCCGCGACGCGATGATCGTGATGCAGGGCGATCTCACCGACCGCCCGGAAGATCTGCCGGAGCTCGCGAAGCGATTCGACGGCGGCGTCGACTGCATCGTCGCGGAGGCTGGGCCCTCGCCCGCAAACGTGCCGAAGGAGATTCGTCGCCTGCGCCGCATCGCACCCTGGCTCATGCGCCGCTACGTCAAGGTCGACGGCGTCGCCGATCCGCTCGGCACACTGCGACTCTATCGCATCGCGGTGATCCGCGACGTGATCAAGCAGGCGGGCGATGCGCCGATCGTCGAGAGCGCGGGATGGGCGGCGAACGTCGAGCTGCTCGTGAAGGCGGCGAAGTTCTGTCGCCGCCTCGAGACGGTTCCGCTCGAGCCGCGCTACGATCTGCGTCCGCGCGACACGCGCGTGCGCTGGTTCCCCGATGCGCTCGCGCTCTACCGGTTTGGCGTCGCCCAGCGCGCGTTGCGAGCTCCGGCAGCGACGTGACCACGCGTGCGCGACGCGCGCCGGTAATAGGCGTCGTAATCACCATTCTCATCGCGTACGCAGCAGCATCCGCACAGCAGGAGGCGGCGACTGCCCCGGCGGTACCGGCAACTGCCCGGGTCGCCCCCCTCCCTCCCTATGGATTGGGCGAGAAAATGTTGTACGACTTGGCGGTGGGCG
>PLMM01000157.1 GCA_003142495.1 Gemmatimonadota bacterium
GTTCGACACGCCGGCAACGAGCCGACGTGAATAACGCAACTCATTACGGGCCCGCATGTTCGTACCCGTTGTACTGATGTCGTTGCAATGACCAGCCGAATCGGAATCGTCGGTGGTGGCGCGCTCGGGATGACTCTCGCGCTGCGCATGCGGGAGCAGGGCCACGCAGTGGTCGTGCTCGAAGGCGCGCGCGTTCCCGGCGGGCTCGCGGCATCGCAGCAGATCGCGGGGTACACGTGGGATCGCTTCTATCACGTCATCCTGCAATCCGACCGCGATCTCCTCGCGCTGCTTCGCGACCTGGGCGTCGACGAGCCGCATTGGGGAGTGACGCGCACGGGATTCTACACCGACGGCGTTTTGTACTCGCTGTCGACGAGCCTCGAGTTTCTTGCCTTCCCGCCGCTCAACCTCGTGGACAAGATGCGCCTCGCGGGCACCATCCTCTACGCGTCGCGCGTGAAAAACTGGCATCCGCTCGAGAAGATTCCCGTCGCCGACTGGCTGCGGAAGCTCAGCGGCCAGCGCACCTTCGAGCGCATCTGGCTGCCGCTCCTCAAGAGCAAGCTCGGTGAGAACTACCGCATCGCGAGCGCGGCCTTCATCTGGGCGATCATCGCGCGCATGTACGCCGCGCGCCGCTCGGGGCTCAAGCGCGAGCAGTTCGGCTACGTAAATGGCGGCTACGCGACGGTGCTCGCGCGCTTCGAGCAATATCTCGACGAGAAGGGGATCGAGCTGCGCACCGGCTCTCCCGTCGCCAGCGTGCGCGACAACGGCGCCGAGGCCGAAGTCACCTTCGCCGACGGCAGCTCCGCGCACTTCGATCGCGTGATTCTCACCATCCCCGCGAATCGCATCGGCGGCCTCGTGCCGCAGCTGTCGCACGCCGAGCACGAGCGGCTGGGGCGCGTGGTGTACCAGGGCGTGCTCTGCGCGTCGCTGCTCACGAAGAAGCCGCTCGCCTCGTACTACGTCACGAACATCACCGATGGCTGGGTGCCGTTCACCGGTGTGATCGAGATGACGACGCTCGTCGACAAGAGGCAGTTCGGCGGCAACAGCCTGGTCTATCTCCCGCGCTATCTCGCGCAGGACGATCCATTCTGGAAGGCGACCGACGACGAGGTGCGCGAGACCTTCCTCGCCGCGCTCGAGCGCATGTACCCCGACTTCAAGCGCGCGGACGTGCTCGAGTTCCGCGTCGCGCGCGCGCGCGACGTGCTCGCGATCTCCACTCTCGACTACAGCACCACAACCCTCCCCGCAGCCCGCACCTCGCTCGCCAACGTCTTCATAGTCAACTCGGCGCAGATCGAGAGCGGCACGCTCAATCTCAACGAGACGGTCGGGCTGGCGAATCGCCAGGCTGCCGCGCTCAAGCCATTCCTCGAGAGCCGCGAACCGGAAGCCGCCCATGTCTGAGCGCCCGTTGTGCAGCGTCTCGCTCGACGTCGACGATCTCTGGTCGTACATGAAGATCCGCGGCGACCAGAAGTGGGTGGAGCGTCTGTCGTATCTGCCGACGTTCCTGCCTATGGCGCTCGACACGCTCGATGAGCTCGGGATGCGCATCACCTTCTTCGTCGTGGGCTTCGATGCGACGGTCGAGAGCAACGCCGATGCGATGGCGTCGCTCATCACGCGCGGACACGAGGTGGGGAATCACTCCTTCGAGCACGAGTCGTGGCTGCACCTGTACTCGCGCGAGCAGCTCACCGAGGAAATCATTAAAGCGGAGAACGCGATCGCTGCCGTCACGGGCGAGCGTCCGCGCGGCTTCCGCGGGCCGGGCTACAGCTGGAGCGAGACGCTGCTCGAGGTGCTCGCCGGCCGCGACTATCTCTACGATGCATCGACGCTCCCGACCTACCTCGGTCCACTCGCGCGCGCGTACTACTTCGCCACTGCCGGCAAGGGGATGTCGAAGACGCCCGAGCGGAAAACGCTCTTCGGCACCTTTCGCGATGGACTGCGCCCAGCAGGCGCGTACGAGTGGGCGCTGCGCAACGGGCAGTCGCTGCTCGAGATTCCCGTCACGACGATCCCGGGGATCAAGGCGCCGTTCCACTTCAGCTACCTCCTCTTCCTCGCGCGCAAATCGGAAGCGCTCGCCTTCGGCTATCTGCGCACCGCGCTCGCGCTGTGCCGCATCTCGGATGTCGAGCCGAGCTTCCTGCTGCACCCGCTCGATCTCATGGGCGGCGATGAGGTGAAGGAGCTCGCCTTCTTCCCCGGCATGGACCTGCCGTCGAAGAAGAAGCGCGAGCTGTTCAAGAAGGCGCTCCGCATTCTCGCCGAAAACCACACACCGGTGACGATGTCCGCGCACGCGAGCGCGATCCGCGCCCGTGCGCGCCTGGCGCGACGAGTTCCGGACGCAGCGCCCGCCACAGCCGCTCCTTCGGCAGCGAGGTAGCGAGCAATGTGCGGATTCGTTGGTGTCGTGCATTTCGATGGCACGACGGTCGAGCAGCCCGTGCTGGCGCGGATGGCGCACGCGATCGCGCATCGTGGTCCCGACGGCGAAGGCGCGTACGTCTGCGGGCAGGTCGGCTTCTACTTCAAGCGCCTCGCGATCATCGATCTCGTCACCGGCGACCAGCCAATGACCGCGGAAAACGTGACGATCGTCTTCAACGGCGAGATCTACAACTACGTCGAGCTGCGCGAACAGCTCGTGAAGCTCGGCCACACCTTCCGCACGACGTCGGACACCGAAGTCATTCTCCGTATGTACCACCAGTACGGCGAAGCGTGCGTCGAGCAGCTCAACGGGATGTTCGCCTTCTTGCTGCACGATCGCTCGAAGGAAATCGTGCTCGCCGCGCGCGATCACTTCGGGATCAAGCCGCTGTACTTCTATTCCGATGAGCGGAAGATGCTCTTCGGCTCGGAGATCAAGGCGATCCTCGCGCACGGCGGCGTGAATGCGGCGGTCAATCGCACGTCGCTCAACGACTATCTCACCTTCCAGTTCGTGATCGGTGAGGAGACGCTGTTCGAGAACATCGGCAAGGTGCTCCCGGGCTTCTATCACGTGGTCGATCTCAAGTCGCGCGACGTGCGACGCGTGCGCTACTGGGAGCCGAAGTTCCACATCGATCCGTACCACACCGAGGAGTACTTCCTCGTCGAGACGCGCCGGCTGATCGAGGACTCGATCCGCATCCAGATGCGGAGCGACGTTCCCGTGGGCGCGTATCTCTCCGGCGGCCTCGACTCGAGCATCGTCACCGGCTTCGCCGCGCGCGCGTATGACGGCGGCCGCTTCAAGACTTTCACCGGCGCGTTCGACGAGGGCCCGCAGTTCGACGAGCGACCTTATGCACGTGCGGTGGCCGAGTCGGTGAACGCGGAGATGTTCACGATCATTCCGAGCGCGAACGACTTCGCCGACGTGCTGCAGAAGCTCGTCTATCACATGGACGAGCCGGTGGCCGGCCCCGGCCTCTTCCCGCAGTACATGGTCTCGCGCTGCGCCTCGCAGCACGTGAAAGTCGTGCTCGGCGGACAGGGCGGCGACGAGATCTTCGGTGGCTACGCGCGCTATCTCGTCGCGTACCTCGAGCAGGCGCTCAAGGGCGCGATCTTCGAGACGACGGAGGAGCAGGAGCACATCGTCTCGCTCAAGTCGATCATCCCGAACCTCGCGGTGCTGCGCCAGTACGAGCCGATGCTCACGCAGTTCTGGCGCTCGGGACTCTTCGAGCCGATGGACCGTCGCTACTTCAAGCTCGTCGATCGCAGCGCTGGTGCGCTGAGTCTCTTCACGCCGGACTTCCGCGACGGCTACGAGAGCGACTCCGCCTTCGCGCGCTTTCAGACCGTGTTCAATCACTCGGACACGCTGTCGTACTACAACAAGATGACACACTTCGACATGGTCGCCTCGCTCCCGGCGCTGATGCACGTGGAGGATCGTGCGAGCATGGCGAGCTCGCTCGAGTCGCGCGTGCCGCTGCTCGATAGGCGCCTCGTCGATCTCGTCACGAGCATGCCGCCGAAAATGAAGTTCAAGGGCGGCGAGCTGAAGTACCTGCTCAAGCGCGCCGCTCGCGACATGGTCCCCGATCAGATCATCGATCGCAAGGACAAGATGGGCTTCCCGGTTCCGTTGCACCTGTGGATGAAGGGACGCACCGCCGACATGGTGACGGATATGCTGCTGTCGCAGCGCGCGAAGGAGCGCGGAATTTTCGACACGAAGGAGATCGAGAAGCTGCTCACGAACGAGGGCGCGTTCGGGCGCCGCGTGTGGGGCGCGTTGAGCATCGAGATGTGGTTCCGTCAGTTCGTCGATCAGAATTGATCGCTTTCTCATCAACCACGAAGGAGAACGACCAGCATGCCGTTGACGTGGAAGGGCAACGAGATCGCCGACTGGAACGTGAAGAAGATCGCCGTCGTCGGACCTGGGATCGTGGGAATGCCAATGGCGGCACTCCTCGCGCACGCCCGCATCCGCGAGGGCGGCACCGAGCCGGCCAAGGTGCTCGTCGTCCAGCGCAATTCAGCCACGTCCGGTTGGAAGGTGGACGCCATCAACTCCGGGAAGTCGCCGATCGGCGGCGTCGAGCCCGCGCTCGACACCATCGTCGCCGAGTCCGTGGAGGAGGGGCTGCTCAGCGCATCGTACAGCTATGATGACCTGTCGGATGCCGACATGATCCTCATCTGCACGCAGACGGACAAGAACGGCTTCGCGCCGGAATACGGTCCGTTGTTCGAGGCGCTGGATGGCATTGCGAAGGCGCTGCAGAAGAAGCCCGCGGGGAACGTGCCCGTCGTCGTGTTCGAGTCGACGCTCGCACCGTCATCGATGCTCACCGTGGTGCGCCCGCTCTTCGAGAAGTACGGGCTCCGCGATGGACGCGACATCCTCCTCGGCAACTCGCCGAATCGCGTGATGCCCGGCCGTTTGGTGGAGCGCGTCGCACGCGCGGACAAGCTCGCCGGCGGGCTGCACCCCGGCACGCCGGAGCTGATCGCGCGCATCTACGCGCGGATCGTCACCGGCGGCGTGGTCTATCGTACCAACAGCCTCACGGCCGAGATCGTGAAGACGCTCGAGAACGCGTACCGCGATGTGCGCATTGCGTATGCGGCCGAGGTCGCGCGCTACTGCGACGCGAACGACATCGACTTCTTCGCGCTGCGCGACAAGGTGAACGTGAAGGTCGCGCGCGGCGACGACGCGAGCGCCGATCCGCGCGCCGTGCCGTCGGGCGCACTGCTCGTGCCGACGGTGGGCGTTGGCGGGCACTGCCTGCCGAAGGATGGAATTCTTCTCTGGTGGCGTGCGATCGAGGCAGGCCAGGACACCTCGAAGAGTCTCATCCTCGAGTCCCGCCATATCAACGATGAGTCGCCGGCCGCAACGCTCGCGCTGGCCGAGCGCCGCTTCGGCTCGCTCGACGGCAAGCGCGTCACGCTGCTCGGCGTCGCCTATCGCTTCGACTCGGAAGACACGCGCAACTCGCCGACGCTGGTGCTGGCACAGGAGCTCGTGGATCACGGCGCCGAGGTGGTGCTGCACGACCCGTACGTGCACGAGCGCGATCAGAATCTGGCGAAGACGAAGATGACAGCGCGCTTCACCACGGACCTGGGCGCGGCGCTCAAGAATGCCGACGTGATATTCCTGTGCACGGCGCACGGTTTTTATCAGCAGCATCGCGCGGAGATTGCGAACGCGCCTGCGGTGGACATCGTCGACGCCTGCAACCTCTTCGATCCCCACACCCTGGGCGGGATGCGCGACAGATACACGGGCATCGGCCGCGGTCACAAGGCACCGTCCGACGCGCTGGTGGACGTTGCGGTGAAGGGCTTCCGCGCCGTGGAGATGGGCGTCGCGAACGAGCTGAAGTGGCTGATCGATTATCTCAACGAGCGCTACGCGACGGACGACTTCAATCGCGCCACGCTCGACGAAGTGCGCCGCCTCGCCGCGACGTGCACCACCGGTTGCGACATTGCGCAGCCGGGTGTGGTGGCGGCGTTGCCAGTGGTCGACGGCTTCTCTTCGCGCCTTGCGGCAACGGGGCGCGCGTAACGCTCGATGAACCCGGCACGTGGGGAACTCGCCGGCACTCGCGCCGCCCAGCCGCCCCCGGCGCACCCGGCGCACCCGGCGCACCCGGCGCATCTGGTGCTGAGCACTCGCGATTCGCATGACGGAGCAAAAGTGGAGGGCGCGCAGTTCGCGCCCGTAGCACAACGGTTGGAATGGCTCGACCCCGTCAAAGCGCTCGCCCTCATCGCAATCCTTCTCAATCACGTCGTCGAGGAGTTCGGGCCCGGCCCCTGGTTCACGAACCCCGACAACTCGTGGCCGTCGCTCGCGGTGCGGCTGCATACCATAGTGCCGCCCGGCACCTCGCTCTTTCTGCGCAGCGTGCGCGCCGCCGGCTGGCTCGGCGACGCCGCGCCCGGCGTGTTCATTCTCGCGAGCGGCGTCGGCCTCACGCTCTCCGCGCTCGCCGATCCCGCGAGCACGCTCGACACGCGCGGCTTCTACCGGCGCCGGCTGCTCCGGCTCTTCCCGCTCTACATCGCGATGCACTTCGTCGTGCTCGCGGGCGCGCTCTTCGTGCCGGGAAACATCGACAGCTTCGCGGGGCTGCGCACGATGCTCAGTCTCACCGGCATCCGCGCGCTGCCCGGGACGTTCTTCTACATCTCGCCGTCGTGGTGGTTCGTCTGGCTCATCCTGCAGCTGTACGTGGTGTACCCGTATCTCTTCCGCGCGCTGCGGAAGCTCGGGCCCTCGAACTTCCTGCTCGCGGCGATCGTAGTCACATTTGCGGCGCGCGGCATCGGACTCGAGCTGCCGCGCGGGCGCTACGCGTGGCTCACCGGACTGTTCTTCGCGTCACGGCTGGCCGAGTTCGCGGTTGGGATGGTACTGGCGCAGATGATCGTGTCGCGCCGTGCGCGCGCGGACGCACCCGCGGCGCCGTCCACCTTCGCGATCTTCGCGATGTCGCTCCCCTGCTACGTGCTCGGGCTGCTCGCGTCCTTCACGCTGCCGGGAGCGCTCGCATCGAATCTCCTCATCACCGTCGGCATGACGGGACTCTTCTGGGCCATCTGGCGCGCAGTGCTTCGCCCCGAGCCGCATCTCGCGTCGTCGGCGCAGTGGCTCGGCAGGCGGTCGTACGCGGTGTTCCTGCTGCATCAGCCGCCGCTCCAGTGGACCGCCGCCTGGTTCGGCCAGGCGCGCGCCGCGCATCTCGCCGCGGCGCTCGGCGCGATCGGGCTCTCGGTGCCGGTGGCGGCGAAGCTCGAAAACGCGAGCAATCGCGCGGCGCAGTGGCGCGCGTCCAGCATAGCGCTCGGCACGCGGCGCGCGCTGGCGCTCGCATTCTCTCTGGTGATCGCGCTACTCGCCATCGGAGTAGTCGGCGCGCGCGAGCCCACGGAAATGCTCGCGCGCGCGGGCGCGTGGCTGTGCGCCCTCGCGATCACGCTTCTGGGCATCGTGTACTGGGGCACGCGCGATGCGCTCCCTCTGAGCGAGCGCTTCATCGCGCTCACGGCGCTGATCGGCGGCGCGCTCTCGCTCTTCGTCAGCCCCGGAGCCTCCGGTGGCTTCGCGCTCGGGGTGGGTGGCGTCGCAGCTGGAGTCGTGCTGATGCTCCAGGCCGAGAGCTGGGCGATTCCGCTGCGCATGCTCGGCGCCGCCGCGCTCATCGGGATCGCCTCGGTGGCGGGTGAGGTCGCGCTCAGGGCCGCCGCGCCGCTCGAGACGGCGGTGTGGGGCGAGCTTCCCGCGCTCCAGGAAGATTCGACGCGCGCCTTCGCGCTCATTCCGAATCGCACTACGCATCTTCGCTACAACGACTACGACTACACCGTCAAGACGAACTCGCTCGGCCTCACGAGTCCGGAGATCCCGACCGCGCGCCCGACGCCGAACACCTTTCGCGTTTTCGTCGCCGGCGATGCGTTCTCGATGCCCGAGGGCGTCGACTACGATCGCTCGTACTCCGCCGTGCTCGGCGAGCAGCTCTCGAGCTGTCTTGCGCCACGCATCGTGCAGGTGATCGACGGCGGCGTAACGGGCTACGGGCCGAACGAGGAGCGCGTGCAGCTGCAGGAGCTCGTTCCGCGCTTCAAGCCCGACGTGATAGTCGAGCAGTTCTACATCAACGAGTGGAGCGACATCAGCATCGCCCCTGCGGAGTTCCGGCAGAGCATCGGCCTCGATCTCGGCAATCGCGGCGCCTTCCGCCGCTTCCGCGATCGCTCGCAGCTCAAGACACGCGTGGGACGCATGGTGCGCGCGGCGAAGGAATCGCTCACCGGTCATCCGGCGCCGTGGCGCTACGATCTCGCGCAGCTCGACTACTACCGCGCCGGCGACAATCCGCTCTACGACGCGCGCACGAGGCAGCGCGTCGCGAACGCGCTCGCGATCATGAAGCACGTCGCGGACAGCAGCGGCGCGCAGCTCGTCATCGTTTTCGTCCCCGGCGCCGCGGCGGTGTCGGGACCCGCGCGGCTGCCGCACTTTCCGCGCGGCGAAAATTTGTACGACCCCGCCGCGTACGATCTCGGGCGCCCCTATCGCGCGCTCAGGCAGATCACGGATTCTCTTGAAATCAAGACAATCGACCTGACGCCCTCGCTGCGCGCGAGCACCGCGCAGCCTGCGTACTTCCCGGCGTCCTGGCACTGGACCGCCGCCGGCCATCGCGCCGCGGCCGGGGCGATCGAGCATACGCTCGACACGCTCGGCGTACTGGGAGCACACTGCTCGTGAGCCCAATCGCCGCGCTCGAGCACACGGTAGTCGCGCTTGCGATCGCCTTGATCGCAGCCTTGGCGATCGAGCGCGCGCGGATCGCGCGCGCGCTGCCGGCGCTCCTCTCGGCGCTCGCCGCGGGGAGTGCGGTCGTGCTCGCGGCACTCGTGGTGAATCACGTCGGCTTCCCCTTCCATCTCGACCTCATGGAAGGGGTGGTGATGCAGCACGCGCGGCGCGCGATGGCCGGCGAGAGTATCTACCCGCTACCGACGCCGCGCTTCGTGCCGCTCGCCTACAACGCGCTCTTCTACATCGTCGCCGCGCCCTTCCTCCGCGTGTTCGGCGACACGATGCCCGTGCTGCGGATGGTGTCCATCCTCGGCATGCTCGGCAGCATCGCCGCGACGTTCGTGATCGTGCGCGAGCGCGCGCGCTCGGCGTGGTGGGGCGCGATCGCGGCGGGACTCTTCTGCGCGTCGTACTCCGCAATGGACGCGTATCTCGACACCGCGCATTCCGATGCGTGGCTCATCTGCTGCGCACTCTGGGGCACCTATCTCGTTGGCCGCGAGTCGCGCGGTGCGCGCTTCGGCGGCATTTTCGTGCTCGTCGCCGCGTTCTGGTTCAAGCAGCACGGCGCGATCTTCCTCGGCGCCGCGCTCGTGTACCTCACCTGGCGCGAGGGGATCGTGCGGTCGCTCCCGTACTGGCTGCTCGCGCTCGTGCTCGGCCCCGTACTCTACCTGTGGCCGCCGGGCACCGTGCTCGGCCCCGGCTTCCACTTCTTCACGTGGCATGTGCCGAGTGGATGGTCTCAGTTCGGGGCGCACGCGATTCCGCGCGTGCTGTTGTACGTGATGGAGTTCTATCCGGTGCTCGCGCTCGTGGCGCTCGCGGGCCTGTGGCGCGCCGCGCGCTCGTGGGAGATCGGGATACTCGATCTCGAGCTGTGCGCCGCGGCGCTGACGGCGTTCATGGGATCGCTCGATCCGGGCTCGTCGTACAACGTGTTCATTCCGCTCGCGACGTTCACGATCGTGTACTCGTGCATCGAGCTCGCGCGCATGAGCGTTGAGACGCCGCTCTGGAAGGGCGTGCGCCCTTCGCTCGTGATCGCGTTGCTCGCGTTCGCGACGCTGTTGCACGATCCGCGCGCGTTCTGGCTTCCGGCTAGTTCGCGCGCGCAATACGTAGACCTGCAGTCCGTGATTCGTGCGCTTCCCGGCAAGGTGTACGCTCCGGGGATCGGCGAGCTCGTCGATGGTCCACAGCTCTACCCCACGGCGCACTGGGTCGCCCTCGACGACATGATGCGCGGGCCGCATCGTACTGCCGCGGACAGCGCGCTCTCGCGCCGCATGCTCGATCCGATTCGTCATCCTGAAACGACAGTCTACGTGCTTACCAACCATCCGCTCGCGACGCTGGCTCCGCCGGTGAGCGAGCTCGCTGGCAGCTATACGCTCGTCGAGGACTACGGCGAGCGCTTCGCATCGCTCACTGGACTCCCTCGCCGCTTCGATCATGGCTATCCGCGCTACCTGTATCGCTCCGCCACGGCGGGCGAGGTGACCCATGCCCCCTGAGCTCTCGGTGGCGTCGGTGCCGCGCACCTCATCGCTGGCCATGATCCGGCTGCTCCGCCCCAAGCACTGGATCAAGAATCTCTTCGTACTGGCGCCGCTGATCTTCTCGGGGCTCTTTACGCGCGAGAGCGCACGGTTGCTCGCGCTGTTCGGCATGCTGCTGTTCTGCGTTGCGGCGTCGATCGTCTATATCCTGAACGATCTCTCGGACCGGCATCGGGACGCGCTCCACCCTACCAAGCGCCTCACGCGACCCCTCGCGAGTGGCGCGGTGTCGGTGGGCGCAGCGCGCGCGCTTCTCGTCGTCCTCTCTGCACTGCTTCTCGCGGGCTCGTTCGTGAGCCCTCCGCTGGTCGCCGTGCTGATCGTCTACATCGTTTTGAACGTGCTGTACTCCACCTGGCTGAAGCACATGCCGGTGATCGACATCTTCTGCGTGGCCGCGGGCTTCGTGCTTCGGGTGTACGCGGGAGCGGTCGTCATAAACGTGCCACTGTCATCGTGGATGCTCGTGACGACGCTGGCGATCGCGCTGTATCTCGCCGCGATCAAGCGCCGCGACGAGCTCGAGGTGCAGGGCGATGCCGCGCGCGCGGTGCTCGGCCAGTACACCGTGCCGCTGCTCGATCGGTTCGCGCTCATGGCGTCGGTGTGCGCGATGGTCTTCTACTGCATGTTCGTGGTCACGACGCGGCCGGTGCTCGCGTTCACGATCCCGTTCGTGCTGTTCGGCATTTTTCGCTACTGGTATCTCGTCGATCGCCAGGGCCGCGGCGAGTCGCCCACTGATGCGTTGTGGACCGACCGTCCGCTGGCCATTACAGTCGTGCTGTGGGGCATTCTGTGCGCGTACCTGCTTCGCCACTCATGAGCGATCATCCTCTTCCCCTTGGCGGGGGCGACGACCACCGGCACATCCTGACGGTGGCGATCGAGGATTACTATCAGGGCGCGACCTTCAATCGCCTCATCCCGCGCGCGCGCTGGCATCGCTTCGAGAGCCGCCTCGCGCGCAACACGGCGACGACGCTCGACCTGCTCGACGAGTACAAGCTCAAGGCCACGTTCTTCGCACTTGGCTGGGTCGCCGACGCGGCGCCGGAGCTGATCCGTGAGGTCGTCGCGCGCGGCCACGATATAGCGAGCAAGGGCTACTTCCATCGCAGCATCCGCGAGTTCAGCCGCGATGAGTTCCGCGACGACACCGTACGCGCGCGCGAGGCGCTCGAGCGCGCGAGCGGACGCCAGATCGATGGCTATCGCGTCGCCCAGCGCTGGCTGCGCCCCGAGGATCTCTGGGCGCTCGACGTGCTCGCCGAGGAAGGCTACAAGTTCGACTCGAGCATCCGTCCGCTCTTCCGCCAGTACGTCCACGAGCCGTGGCGCCGCTTCGTGCATCAGCACCATCACGGCGAGCACACCATGCTCGAGGTGCCGGTGTCCACCGCGCGCGTGCTCGGGTACGACATCCCGATCGCGGGGGCGAACTACTTCCGCCAGCTTCCGTTCTCGCTCGTGCAGCGCGCCGTGCGCCAATGGGACCGCAGCTACGAAGCGCCGTTCGTGATGTACTTTCACGTCTGGGAGCTCGATCCGGACCAGCCGAAGATCGACGCCGCGCCGTTTTACGCGAAGGTGCGCCAGTATCGCAACCTCGATCGCATGGCGACGATGCTGCGCTACTACTTCGAGCAGTATCGCTTCACGAGCATCGGCGACCGCCTCGGTATCGAGAGCCAGCCCGCGTCGCCCGAGGTGCTCGCGGCGGCCGCGGTGGCCGCTGCGACCCAGCACGAGCTCTCGCTGCGCACGCTCCCCGTCGAGATCATCCCCGACGGCAGATCGCGCGTGCCGATCAGCATCGTCATCCCGTGCTTCAACGAGGAGCTGATCCTCCCGTACCTCTCGAACACGCTGGTGGGCGTCGAGGCCGAGCTGTCGAGGGATCACGTGGTGCACTTCATCTTCGTCGACGACGGCAGCAGCGATGGCACCTGGGCGTCGCTGCAGAACATCTTCGGCGGCCGCGCGAATTGCACCGTGATTCGCCACGAGGTGAATCGAGGCGTCGCGGCGACGATCATGACGGGCATTCGCGCGTCGGAAACCGAAGTCGTCTGCTCGATGGACTGCGACTGCACCTACGACCCGCACGAGCTCGGACCGATGGTGTCGCTGCTCGCGCCGGGCGTCGACATGGTAACGGCCTCTCCTTATCACAAGAACGGCAAAGTGCTCAACGTTCCCGAGTGGAGACTCTTCCTCTCGCGCACGCTGTCGAAGATGTACGGCATGGTGCTGCGGCATCAGCTCGCGACGTACACCGCGTGCTTCCGCGTCTATCGCCGCAGCGTGGTCGCGGACGTTCCGCTCTCGCGCGCCGGCTTCATCGGCGTCGCCGAGCTGCTCGGCCGCCTCGATCTCGGCGGCTCGGGGATCGTCGAATATCCGACGACGCTCGAGGTGCGCATCCTCGGCCGCTCGAAGATGAAGATCGTGAAGACGATGGCCGGCCACATCGAGCTGATCTTCGAGCTCATTGGACTGCGCCTCTTCCATCGCGCCGATGCGATGGGGCCTGCCGGACGCCCGATGTCGAACCCTCCGTTGCCGCGGTCGCAGTGAAGCTGTTCATGCCGGAGAACCCGCACAGCAAAGGACTCCGCTGGTTCATCACGGTGTTCGCGGTCTACGCATCGGTGTGCCTGATTTTCGGATGGTTGCGCGCGCCACTCTTTTTCGGAGTGGGCGAGGACGGGTGGCCGTCGCCGTCGTTCGAGCAGATGATCTATCTGCTTTACATGACGTGCCTCCCCGTCGTGCTCTGGTGTCTCATTGCGTACGCGCTCGCGTGCCGCATGCCGGGCAACTGGGGGATCCGGCTGACGGTGATTCTCCTCCTGCTCATGCTCACGACGATCGAGCTCGATCATGCGTGGTATGGCATGTCGGGGCACCACGGCACGTGGCGCGAGGCGCGGCTGTTCCTGAGCGAGGACTGGAAGCTGCACTACGGCATCCGCTCGACGGATGAGACGTGGTTCCTCAGACGGATGATGCTCCACGTCGTCGGGCTCACGGGCGTCTTCATCGCCGCGAGCTTCGGTGCGGCGTGGGAGCGCGGCCAGCGCATCTTCGATGCGCCGTTCCGCCGCGTGCTCGCCGTGGTGGTCGCGCTCTTCTTCGTCGACCTCATGATGGCCGGCTACGAAGTGAGTCGCGGCAACGATCAGTGGCAGGCCGTGGCCGACGCGAATCCGCTGCGCATCAATTCCGCGGATCGCCTCTCGGCGGGACTGTTCTCGTACGGCTCGCAGCACAACGCCGATCTCGAGGCCGCGAACCGCGCCTTCGCGCAGGCGACGCAGGACGCGATGCGCCCGCACGCCGAGAGCACTGCCGTGTTTCACGATGCGAGCTCGGCGCAGCCGCGACAGTTCAACGTGGTCGTCGTCACGATCGAGGGGCTGAACGAGCGGCTCATCGACTCGACCACGATGCCCTTCTGGATGCAGCTGTCCGCGCGCTCGACATCGCTGCACAGCCACTACTCCACCGGCAACGTTACCGAGTACGGCGTGCTCGGCGTGCTGTATGGCGCGCCGCCGGATTTCTATCGCGGCACGACGACCGTTCCGTGGCGCCGCCAGCTGCCCACCGACAAGGTGCCCCCACAGCGTGGCTCGCCGTACATCGACCAGTTCAATTTGCACGGCTATCACACGCGGCTCATCAGCTGGGAGCTGTCGAGCTGGGCGAACCTCGGCGTCTACCTGCGCAACTTCAACGAGCCGCCCTTCGAGACCGACGACGACTGGAAGACGCTCCCCGTGCTCAAGCGCGAGATGAGCGAGCCCGGCTCGCATCTCGTGTACATGCACTACAACGGCACCCACTTCCCGTACGACCACGCGGACAAGTACAACCACTTCGCGCCCGAGGTGCCGAGTAGCTACAGCTATGCGTCGTGGCGGATGCGGCAGGAAGCGCCGGCGATCACGAATCGCTATCGCAACTGCCTGCAGGAGCTCGACGCGTGGCTCGAGGAGCTCACGCAGACGATCGACATGCAGAACACGATCGTGGTGCTCACCGGCGACCACGGCGAGGAGTTCTTCGAGCACTCGCGGCTCGGTCACGCGAGCACGCTGTCGGATCCGCAGATCCAGACCGTCGCGCTCATCTACGTGCCGGGACGGGCACCTCGCTCGATCGATGCGGTGACATCGCACGTCGATCTGATGCCGACGCTCATGGATCTGCTGGGGTGGCCGCAGCCGGTGCCGCCGTTCGGCCACTCGCTCGTGAACGACGTGAAGGTCGGCGCTGCGATCGTCGCGATGGGGAACAGGCCGAATCCCCCGAACCGCTGGGCAGCGATCGCCGGCGGCTACAAGACGGTGCTCGCCGAGGGCGATGGCGACACGCTCCACATCGTCCAGCTGCGCGACACCGCCGACAAAAGCGTGACGTACAGCTCGGATCCGTCGCGCTGGCAGCCGTCGTTCGCCGTGGCGGCTCGGCTGCAGCTGCATCTGCGCGCGGCGTCGCAGGCCATCCATCTCGCGGCGGTTTCCGCTGCGATCCCAGCCGTAACACCGAAATGACATCGCGCATACGACGCGCCGGCATCGCGGTGGCGGCGGTCGCGCTGCTCGCGGGCGGCTGGTCGCTCTTCAACATCCTCTCTCCGCGCGCGATGCCGCTTCCCGGCTGCGCGCACCCCGCGCTCTGGGCGCATCGCGGCTTTCACGTGAACGCGCAGGAAAATTCCGTGGCGTCCGTGAGCGCCGCGGTGACCAAGGGATTTTGCGGCGCCGAAATCGATGTCCAATGGTTCAACGACCGCGGGCTCGTCGTCGCACACGATGACGTCGAGGAGGGCGACCTCCTCCCCAACGCGCTGACGCTCGCGCAGCTGCTCGATTCCCTGCCGCAGCCGCCGCAATATCTCTGGCTCGATTTCAAGAATCTCGACGTGCACAACGCGGCGGCCGCGGCGGCGCACATCGACTCGCTCATCGCGGCGCATCACTTCGCGCACAGGTTCGTAGTGGAGTCGGTGAGCTCCGTGCCACTGCGAATGCTCTGGTGGCACGCGCCCCAAGTCATTCCGGCGTACTGGATCAACCGCCCGCCGCACGGATGGAAGGGACCGCTGCACGACGCACAGATCGCCGCCGCGATCGGGCTGCTCGGCCTCCCCACCCTCTCGGTGCCCAAGGAGATGCTGACGGATCACCTCACGTCGCTCTTCGGGCACCTCTCACTCTACACGTGGACGTGCAACAGCCGCGCGGGGATCGAGTACGCGCGCGCGCATGGCGCGAAGGTGGTGCTGACGGATGGCGACTTCGCGCAGCTCTACGCGAAGACAGAGAAGTAAACCGGTACTGTCCGTTTTTGGAACGACTCTAGACCCTCGCTCGCACCATCGCCCCGATCGCATCCGTAATTCGCACCGCCGCATCGCCGGCCCCGTACGCGCCGTTGTCCCACGTCCCATCGGTGGCCAAACGCTTCTTCACCGCGGGCACCAGCTCCACCCCCGCCCGCGCCGGCGCCACCAGCGTGTTCGCGCCCAGCGCCACCGTCTCGTGCCACTCCGTCTCCGTGCGGATCGTCACGCACTTCGTTCCCATCCAGTACGCCTCGCGCTGCACGCCGCCCGAGTCCGTGATCACGATCGCCGCATCGCGAATCGCGCCGATCATCTCGAAGTAGCCGAGCGGCGACATGATGTGCAGCATCCCGCCCGAAGTGAGCCCGAGCTTCGCCAGCGCGTCGCGCACGCGCGGGTGTGCGGGGAGCACCACCGGCAGCGGCAGCCCGCGCAGCGCCCCGATCATCGCCGTGAGCGACTCCGCGCTCCCCGTGAGCTCCGCCCTGTGCAGCGTCGCGATCGCGAACTTCTCGCCGGCCTTGAGCGGCCATCCCTTCACATTCGCGGGCGCAATCGCCCTCGCGAGATTCCGGCGCAACACGTCGTGCGCGATGTCGCCGGTGTTGGCGATCACGCCCCACTGATGCTCGAGCTCCAGCTGCGCGCTCGCCGCCGCACTCGGCGCGCACAGCAGATCCGCCACCGAGTCGACCACGCGCCGGTTGATCTCCTCCGCCATCGCGCGATCGTTCGAGCGAAGCCCCGCCTCCACGTGCACCATCGGGATTCTGAGCTGTACCGCCGCGAGTGCGCAGCCGAGCGTGCTGTTCGTGTCGCCGATCACCACCACGGCGCGCGGCTTCGCTGCCTCGAACACGGTCGCTGCGCGCGTGAGCACGTGCGCCGTCTGCACCGCGTGCGCGCCCGATCCGACCTCGAGAAAGTGATCGGGCTTGCGCACGCCGAGCTGCTCGTAGAACAGCTCGTTCAGCGAATAGTCGTAATGCTGCCCGGTATCCACCGTCACGAGCGGCCAGAGTTTCGCGCTCGCCTCGATCAACATCGATGCCTTGATGACCTGTGGCCTCGTGCCGTAGCAGATCGCGAGGGGGCCGTGCTTCACTGCTTGCGAACCTTGTAGAGCACGAACGGATCGTCGCGCCAAATGGGATCGGCATGGCGAGAGAGATCACGCTCCACGTTCGTACCGCCCGACGTCTGCAGGATGTAGTCGTACTCCTTGTCTATGCGCTGCCACGGCAGCCTGGGCATCGTATCGGGGAGCCCCCACCCGGAGTTCGCGAGATAGAGGTGCGTAGGCTCGACAAAATGCGCCAGATGGTGATTCAGCGGATCCTGATCGCTCGCATCCTTGTAGTTGAATAGCCCGGGCGCGCGTCCGTGTCCCTTCAGCTCGTGCCAGAGCGCAAAGTGCCGCATGACCTGCACGCGGCCGTACATGTCCACGCCGTCGCCAATCGGGAGAAGGTTCGTGCCGGGCGGCACGTGCGTCAGCGCTGCCTCGTACTGATCGAGATCGCGATCGATCTTCACCGCGGTGTAGCCGATCACTGCGGTGTGCAGCACGCACGCCGCGAACGGAACCAGCAGCAGCATCCCCGGCTCCCGCTCCGCTCCGCGCTGTCGCGCGCAGAACAGCAGCAGATATCCTCCCCACAGCCAGCGGATGTCGACCGCACCGGCACCCGGAATCGACTTCGGAAAGATGAGATAGAGCACGAACATGATGATCGCGCTCGTCGACAGCGAGTCGAGCTTGTACGCGCCGCGCCGCGCGTAGAGCATCGCCGCGAAGCTCGCGAGCCATCCGATCGCGATCACCGCCGCGGCAACGAGCGACACCGAATAGAATGGCGAGCCGAAGACGAGGAGCTTGTTGATGGGCGTGCGGAAGATGTACTCGCCCTCGGGACCGACGTCGTTCCAGCTCGAGTAGCTCGCCCCCGCCCACACGATCGCCACCGCCACGAGCACGCACAGAATCGTGGGCAGGCGCGAGTTGAACATCCGCCACTCTCGCGGCGCGCGCAGCTCGCCATCGCCGATCACCGACAGCCCCCAATCGGTGAAGATCACGACGAGCACGAACAGGGGCGCAGTGAGGTGCACGAGAAAGAGCACCATCGCGCCCAGCGCGAGCAGAAGCCGCGCGGCCCACGATGCATTCTCCCGCCGTGGATACCAGAGCGCGAGCCAGCAGAACGAGAGACCGAGGCCGAGCGCGTAGTTCAGGTAGCCGAAGAGGAGATGCGACGAGAAGCCGAAGAGGACGCCGATGAGCGCCCACCCGCGCTGCGCCGGCGCAGCGTGCAGCAGCAGCAAGTACATGCCGAGCGGGAGGAGCACGAGTGACGCGACGTTGATGAGGCGCAGCGTCGCGACAGCGCCGAGGAAGTGCACCGAGAGCGCTCCAACGATGTCGCCCGCGATGTACGATGTCGGTACCCAGTGCATGTACACATAGCTTGCCGGATCACCGAACCAGCTGCGCGCGATCAGGTCGTAACGCGCGAGGTGATTGGTCGGGTCGGTATACGGGAAGTGATGCGCGAAGAGGGCAACGGCCAGCTCGAGCGCGGTGGCGATGAGAATCAATGCCTCGGGCCATCCAACACGCGGTCTCAGCGACGGGATGGCTTCATCGATCATCGCGGGAATGTCGGTCGCTCCACGCCTCTCCGCAATGTTCAAAATGCGCTCGAAATCAGGGTTTGATGATGCCCTTGCGGGGCGCTACTTGTGGGAATAAGATGGCTTTAACCTCAGGCACTTTGGCTGATTTCGCAGGATGCGATATGTCATCTTTTGGCGCACTGGCGCCATGGGTGACTCACCAATTACTGTGTCGTCACTATTGCGTCGAGTACCATCTGATCGCTGTGTCAGCCAAGCACCACGCTATGAACCACGCTATG
>PLMM01000212.1 GCA_003142495.1 Gemmatimonadota bacterium
GATCTGCGACGGCGAGACGTAGATGTCGTCGGGACCATAGAGGTAGTTCCAGTCCTGGCTGCGCAGAAAGCCGTACCCCTCAGGGAGAATCTCGAGCACGCCTTCGCCGCGCAGCACCGCATCCGCGTCGAGCAGATTCTGCTCAATGCGGAAGATGAGATCCTGCTTTCGAAGCCCTGAGAAATTGGAGATATTGAGCTCGTCGGCTATCGACTGCACCTCGGCTACCGACTTCTGCTTTAGCTCGGAGATGTCCACGACCGTGCGGTCTGGGGGAGGTGCGGGCTCACTCGCTGAGGGGGCGGCAGCGAGGATGTATCGGCCCGGCGCTCGCGATCCGAAGGATCGGGCGCCGCGGAACGCGACACGATAGCGAGTGGGGAAAGACGAAGCGGCGGGGCGGGGGGCAACGACCTGCGGGAGTCGCCAAGGTAACGTGGCTAAAAATGGTGGTCAAGTGACAGAGCAGCCGGTCACATCCTTCTTTACGCATTGGCGGCATCTGCCGTTGGGTGACCGCGAGATCATCGAGGGGATCGTGCAGCCGATGCACGCGGGCCCGTCGCCCGCACTGGCGCGCGCGATCGAGCGCTGGCCCGGCTCGCACTATTGGGACAACTCGCCAAACGGGCGCACGCTCGTGCTCGTGGCCGAGGATCGCGCGCCGCGCGAGAAGTGGTGGCTGCACGCGGGTCTCTTCGCACTCGCGCTGTTCTCGATGACCGTGGCCGGAGCAACCTTTGCGGGCTTTCCCGCCGAATGGCATCTCCCCTCGCTCGCCGCGCTGCGCGTGGGACTGTCGTTCTCCATTCCACTCGCCGCGATTTTGGCCGCGCACGAGTCCGGACACTATCTCGTCTCGCGGCACTACCGCGTGAACGCGAGTCCGCCGTACTTCATCCCCTTTCCGCCGCAGGGCGGACTCCTCGGAACGATGGGCGCGTTCATCCGCCTGCGCTCCCCACTGTACGATCGCCGCACCCTCTTCGACATCGGCGTCGCGGGTCCGTTCGCCGGGATCGTCGTCGCGATTCCGATTCTGCTGATCGGGCTCGCGCAAAGCGCAACGGTGATGCTTCCGAGCCTGCCACTCTCGCATCAGTTCGTCGTCTTCGAAGACTGGCATCTCCTCCTCGGCGACTCGCTCCTCCTTTCGCTGTGCCGAGCGATCGTCGGTGCGCAGGGAACGCTCGCGCTCACGCCGCTCGCGATCGCGGGATGGACCGGGCTGTTCATCACCTGTCTCAATCTTCTTCCGCTCGCACAGCTCGATGGCGGCCACATCACCTACGCGCTCTTCGGCCGCGCGCAGGCGTGGGTCGCGCGCTTCTTCTGGCTGCTGCTCATCCCGCTCGGCCGACTGTGGCCGGGATGGTGGCTGTGGGCGGTGCTCGCGCTCGCGATCGGACGCGGCCAGCTCACGCATCCGATGCTGATCGCGCCCGAACGGCCGCTCGACGCGACGAGGAAGCTGCTTGCATGGCTGTCGATCGCGCTGCTGGTGCTCACCTTCACGCCGCTCGCGATCTTCATCCCCGACTAGCGAGGGGCGACTCAGAAGGGCGAGTAGCGCTCCGGACGCTTGCCGAAGTCGGCAAGCGTTTTCGCGATCTGGTTCGAGAGCTCTTCGAGATCCTTCCGCAGCGCGTCGTCTGAGAGAAAGCGACCCGCGGCACCATCTTCGCGCGCTATTCGCACGCGCACGGAATCGAGCTCGCCGCGGGCGCGCGCGAGCGCAATGCGCAGCGCCGAATCGCTCTTGATGCGGCTCAGCGTTCCCGGCTCGCGCGTGATCTGGAGCAGCGACTCGGCGCGCGTCAGTGCGACTTGCGCGCGGCTGGCGAGGTCGCGATCGCGCAAGATCAGCGACAGCGTTCCCTTCTTTCTGGTGTCGAACTCCGCGACGCGTTTCATCACGAGGCCGAGCCCGGAGGAGTGATCACCGAGTGTGCTGAACTGCGATTGCGTTTTCGTGAGATCACCGCCGATCGCGCGCAGGCTCGTGACGATCTCGGGAAAATCCTGGCCGGCGGCGGTCAGCTCGTTCTGCCGGAGCTCCGGATCGATCACGGACACGCGCGTGAGCGTGTCACCGGCCTCGAGCACCGGTGCGCCCGGCGATCCGATGCGTAGCGCCACGACCTGCGCGCCGACGTACGAGCCGCCCGCCTTGAACTCCACGCGCGAGTCCTTCTTGATGAACGATTTGTACGGCGACATTACCTCGACCTCGAGCACCGTGCGTACCGAGGTATCGCTCGGAAGCGAGCGAAAGCCGACGCTCCTGACGACGCCCACCTTCTGCCCCTGCAGCCAGACGTCGGTGCCCTTGAGAATGCCGTTCGCCTGGTCCGCGAGAATGTAGGCGACGTAGGTATCGCCCTTGAGCGAGCCGATGCGCGCGAAGGCGATGATCGAGAACGCGCCGCCGATGAGGAGGACGAGCGCAACGATGCCGCCGCCCAACTTGGACCAGGCTGGAGGGCCGTACGCCATGGCCCGCTACGCTCCGCCGAGCAGGTGACGAGCGACGAAGGGATTGCTCATGGCTAAAGCTAGGGGCAAGGCGCGGGCCGCGGCGTCGGCGGGTTCGCGCCGTGGGCGGCTCAAGCTAGTTTGGGGCGTGCAACGCGACCTGGGTTCACTGGCCGGAAGCAGCTTCGACGTCCTAGTCGTTGGCGGGGGGATCGTGGGTGCGTGCGTGGCACGCGACGCGGCGCTGCGCGGGTTGCGCGTCGCGCTGATCGAGCGGGGCGACTTCGGCGGCGGGATCTCGTGGAACAGCCTCAAGATCGTGCACGGCGGGCTGCGGTCGCTGCAGGGGCTCGACATTCGGCAGGCGCGCCACTTCGTGCGCGAGCGGCGCGCGTGGCTGACGATCGCGCCGCATCTGGTCGAGCCGCTTTCGTTCGTGGTGCCGACGCGTGGCATCGGGCGAGAATCCGCGCTGGTGATGCGCGCGGGACTCGCGCTCAACGATCTGGTGTCGTCTGATCGAAACGAGGGAGTGGTCGCGTCGCGACGGATTGCGGACGGCCGCGCCCTGTCGGGGGATGAGCTGCGTGCGCTCGCGCCAGGAGTGTTCGACGCCTACACCGGTGGCGCGCTCTTTCACGATGCGCAACTGTACTCGGCCGAGCGGCTCGTTCTCGCCGTGCTCGAGGATGCGGTGCGTGCGGGCGCGACGATCGCGAACTACGTGGAGGAGGTGGGAGCGATGCGCGACGGCGGCGTGCTCGCGGGCGTGTCTGCGCGCGACGCGCTCGGCGGCGAGAGCGGCGAGCGCTTCGACGTGCGCGCGGCGATGATCGTCAACGCGGCGGGTGCCGGCGCCGCATCGGTGGCGGAGAGGCTCACGGGACGCCAGGGAAGCGCGGCGCCGATGGCGGGGATCGCGCTCAATCTCATGCTCGCGGGCGGTGCCTCCGTGAAGACCGCGTTCGCGATCGCCGCGAGCGAAGAGGGGAGAATGCGCCGCCTCTTCGTCGTTCCATGGCGAGGGCGCACGCTCGTCGGCACCGCGCACTACGCGTGCGAGCGGATGCTCACGTCCGAAGCGGAGCTCGAGCCGCACATCGAGCGATTCCTTCGCGAGATCGCGGCGGCGTGGCCGGCGAGAGCGATCACGCGCGAGAGTGTGCTGCTCGTGCACGCGGGGATGCAGCCGCTGCCGCACGGTGCACCGGGCGCGAAGCACGGGCCGCCGGCGCACACGATCATCGATCACGCGCGCGAGGGCGTGCCGCAGCTGTTGACGGCGATCGGGCCCAAGCTCACGACGTCGCGGGCGATCGCGGAGGAGTTGGTGGATCTCGTGGCGACGCGAGTCGGGAAGGGGACCAGGGCGTGCGAGACTGCCACGCGACCGCTCGCGTCGGCGCCGGCCGACGATGTCGCGATCGCGATCGCGCGCGCGCTGGCGGGCGATCGTGCGGGGATGCCCGAGGATGTGGTGACGCACCTCGTGCGCAGCTACGGAGCTGGCTACGATGCGCTGCTGGCGCTCGTACGCGAGCGGAGCGCGCTCGGTGCGCGCATCGAAAGTGACTCGCCGGTGATCGTCGCGCAGCTCGAGCATGCGGTGCGGAACGAGATGGCGATGCGCGCCGACGATCTCGTCGATCGCCGCACGGAGCTCGGGGCGACGGCGCGCGCGACTGGTCGCTCGCGCGCGGCGGCGGAGGCTGCGCTGGCGGCTCGCGCTCTGCCGTAGCTACTCCGCGCGAGCTACTCCGCGCGCGGCTCGCGCAGCCTGTAGCTTCGTCGCCGCGATGCATTGAAGTGCACGATCATCTCGCCCACGAGCCCGAGCGCGATCGCCTGCACGCCGAGCGTCGCGAGCAGCACGGCGAGCAGCATCAGAGGGCGGTTGCCGAGTGGCTGGCCGAAGATGCGCTGGACGAACATCACCGCGAGCGCTATTCCGCCGGTGCCCGCGAGCACGGCACCGATCAGCCCGAAGAAACGCAGCGGCTTCTCGGTGAAACGAAGGAGAAAGTAGAGGCCGAGGATGTCGATCGACCGTCGAACGTACACGCCGGGGCCGTAGATGCGGCGCTTGACGTCGCTCGAATGCTGCGGGCTGGCGACTTCCACGACGTTGAAGCCGTTGTAGATCGCGAGCAGGGGCAGAAAGCGTGCGAAGTCGCCGTAGAGCGGAATGTCGCGCAGCACATCGCTGCGGGCCGCGCGCACGCCGCAGGCGATGTCGTGCAGCGTTCCATTCGCGAGGCGGCCGGCAGTCAGGTGCAGCGCGAGCGCCTGCAGGCGATTGACCTTCGAGTCGATGCGCGGCCAGCGACGCGCCACCGCGAGGTCGGCTCCGCCCTCCACCGCGGCGAGCAGCTCGCACACGGCTTGCGGCTGTACTTGCCGGTACGCCGGCAGGGTGACAACGAGCGCGCCGCGCGCATCGGCGAGCCCCATTCGCAGCAGCGCCGTCTCGCCGATGCTGCGCGGCGACTCGATCACTCGCAGCGGGTCGCCGTTTTTCTGCAGTGCGAGCAGCGGCTCGAGCATCTCGTGGAAGAACGGATGCGCGACGAAGATGAACTCGTAGCTCCGCCCGCACGAGGCGAGCACGGCGGCGTACTCGCGATACAGTGCGTCGAGCGGCTCCGGGCGCTCGACGACGGTGACGATCACCGACACCTCGGTCATTCGAACACCCGCCGGCCATCGAGGCGCTCGAGCTGCTCCTCCGCGCGCACCTTCTGCAGCGCCTCCTCCGCGATCAGCCCCAGCATCGTGAGGAAGACCGCGAGCGCGATGCACAGGAGCGCGCTCCCCGGAAAGACGTACGCATTCATCGGCGCCACATCGAGCGCATCGCGCTGCACGAACGATGTCAGCCACGCCGCGAGAAATGCCGTTGCGAATACGGCCGAGGCGAGGGCGCCGAGGCCGAACATGGCGAGCGGGCTCTCGCGGAAGGTGGCGATCATCTTGATCGTCAGGAGATCCGCGAGGAGCTTGGCAATGCGCGAGAGCCCGTACTTGCTCACGCCGAAGCGCCGCGCGTGGTGGCGCACCGGCAGCTCTGCGATTCGCGCGTTGGCGGTCGCCGCGGCGAGTGCGGGGAGAAAGCGATGCATGTCCGAGTAGAGATGCAGCTGGTCGAGCAGCTCGCGACGGTAGGCCTTGAGCGAGCAGCCGTTGTCGCGAATGCGCACGCCGGTGAGCCAGATGATGATTCTGTTCGCCACCCACGACGGAATCTTGCGCGTGACGACCTTGTCCTGGCGGCGCATGCGATAGCCGGCGACGAGGTCGTAGCCCTCCTCGAGCTTCGCCACGAGCAGGGGGATGTCGCGCGGATCGTTCTGGAGGTCGCCGTCCATGCTCACGACGATGCGGCCGCGAGCTCGATCGAAGCCGGCCTGCATCGCCTGCGTCTGGCCATAGTTGCGCGCGAGCTCGAGCACCACCACGCGCGGGTCGGCGGCCGCCAGCGATTCGGCGATCTGCACCGTCGTGTCACGGCTTCCGTCATCCACGAGCACGAGCTCCCACGATGGGTGGCCGGCCAGCGCGTCGCGGACGGCGTCGACAAGCGGGCCGACGCTCTCCGCCTCGTTGTACATCGGAACCACGATCGAGAGGGCAGGCGGCGTCGAATGCATCAATAGAGGGAAATGTGTGGCTGGCGAGGCGCTCAAGGGAGACGAGTGTGTACCCCCGCCGCTACATTGGCAGTCCATTCAGAAGGATTCAGTGTACACAGGGCATGTCCTTTGCCTATCGTCGGTTGCGTGCGTTTTCGCGCGCGCCCGGCCCGCCCTTACAAGTCTGAATGCACTCTCCCGCAGTCATCGCTGTCCGCACGCCACCGCACGAGCCTGAAGGCGCGGTGCGCGAGCCGGCTCTTCGCATCCTGCTGATCGCGCCGCAGCCGTTCTTCGCGCAGCGCGGCACGCCGATCAACGTGCGGCAGATGGCGCAGACGCTGTGCGAGGCCGGCCACGAAGTGCATCTCGCAACGTATCCAATGGGCGAGCCGGTTTCGATTCCGGGGCTGCACATCCATCGCGCCGTGCCGATCCCGGGTTTGCGCAGCGTGCCGATCGGCTTCTCGTGGCGAAAGGTCGCGCTCGATGCGTCGCTCGCGCTCACGGCGTGGTCGCGGATCGCCGGGAAGCGCTTCGACGTCGTGCATGCGATCGAGGAGTCGGTGTTCTTCGCTCTCCCCGCTGCACGGCTGCGCGGAATTCCCGTGATCTACGACATGGACTCGTCGCTCTCCGATCAGCTGTCGTACGGCGGTCGCATCAAGAGCCGCGCGCTTCTCGGTCTGCTGCGTCGCATGGAGCGCGCGGCGCTGCGCCGGTGCAAGCTCGCGATCACGGTGAGCGCGTCGCTCACCGATGCCGTCCACGCAATCGAGCCGGGGATGCCGGTCGTGCAGATCGAGGACTGCCCGCTCGACGAGGCGCTGCGCGCGCCCGACGCTGCGCGCGTCGCCGCCCTCCGCGCGCGCTTCGAGATCGGCGAGCGGCGAGCGGTCGTCTACACCGGGAATCTCGAGCGCTATCAGGGAATCGACCTCCTTCTCGATGCGTTCACGATCGTCGCAGCCGCGCGCGATGACGCGGTGCTCGTGCTCGTCGGCGGATCTCCCTCGCAGGTCACGCACACGCGCGCGCGCGCGGAAGCACTCGGCATCGCGACGCGCGTCGTGCTCACCGGCCTGCGCCCCGCCGAAGAGATGCCCGAATGGATGGCGCTCGGAAGCGTGCTCGTGTCGCCGCGGCTGCACGGCGGAAACACGCCACTCAAGCTCTACTCGTACATGTGGTCCGCAGTGCCGATCGTCGCCACTGATCTGCAAACGCACACGCAGGTTCTCGACGCGGGGAGCGCGGTGCTGCGCCCCGCGACGGCGGACGGTCTCGCGGGCGGAATGCTCGAGGTGCTTGGCGATCCCGCGCGCTTCGCTCCGGTCGGCGCCGCGGCGCGTGCCCGCGTGGCGAGCGACTTCTCGCGCGACGCCTTTCGGCGAAAGCTCCTCGCCGCCTACGCCTCCCTCGCGCCCGGCGTGCGCTCGAGCGTGGCGACGAGCATGTAGCCGTGCGTGAAGGGGAGGAGCGCGTCGAGCGCCGCGAAGGCTCGCATGAATGGATACATCATTCGCATCGCTCCACTCACCTGATCGAGATCTCTTGAATTCAAGGGAATTGTTCCCTTTGCCGTGCGCACACGCGTGGCCGGAGTCGCGCGCCCGCTCGCCGCGTTGAGCGCGGTGTCCAGCGCGTAGGAGAAGAAGCGCACGTATTCGCGCGTCTCGCGCAGCTCGAGAGTAGCAGGGAGAAGCGCGCGCAGCGACGCTGCATCGTAGCCCGAGTGGAGATGCCCGTGCCACGCATCGGTGAGACCGAGCGCGCGCCGCACAGGGTGGAGCACGCCCCACGGCTTGCGGCGCGGCACGTTGAGCACCGCGCGCCCGCCAACCTTGAGACAGCGCGCAATCTCGGTGAGCAGCCCGCGATCGTCGGCGACGTGCTCGAGCATGTCCGCGATGACGATCAGATCGAACGTGCCGTCCGGATACGGGAGGCGAGTGCCATCAGTCTCGAGGGCGACCTCGCCGAGCACGCGCGAGATGGCTCGCACCGCATGCGGCGTGAGATCCGCGCTGTCCCAGTCGCCGCCTTTGGCGCGAAAGAGCCACGAGATCACGCCGTTGTCGGTTCCGAGGTCGAGCGCGCGCTTCCCGCGCACGTCGCCGGCGGCACGCGAGAGCTCGCGCCACTTCGCCTGCTTGAGCACCGACACGCCGAAGCGCGCGAGCTGCAGCTCGCGGTAGCGTTCGTCGCCAGCCTGCGCAGTGGCCAAGCGCTCAACCTCCATTCGGGGCGAGGCACGCATAGTGCCCGAGGGGGTAGTAACGAAAATCCCGTCTGGGCTCCAGGCCCAAACGGGAGATCGCATGCGCAAGGCGGGATTCGAACCCGCGACCTTCGGCTCCGGAGGCCGACGCTCTATCCAGCTGAGCTACTCGCGCGGAGGCGCTGACGGTCGCGGATCGCTCCGTGTCGCGTGTCGCAATATGCCATTTTACGCCCTCCAGTGGAAGGGCGCGCGAGGCGTGCCGAATGGTTAAACGCCCGATAGCTCTCACGCGTTGATGACAGAGTGAAGTCTCGCGCGTTAGCCGAGCAGGTTGAAGAGCTGCCAGACGCCGTTCTCGTCGCCCGCGCCCGGGACGGCGACGCCGCGGCATTCGAGTCGCTCGTCAAACGGCACATCCGTGCGGCGCACGGAGTCGCGCTCGCGGTGCTCGGCGAAAACGCGGATGCCGACGACGCCGTGCAGGATGCATTTCTCTCGGCGATGCAGCATCTCGAGTCGTGCTGGCCTGCGGAAAAGTTCAGGGCGTGGCTTCTCACGATCGTGCGCAATCGTGCGTTCGATCTCAAGCGCAGAGGGCGCGTACGATCGGTGGAGATGCTCGAGGAAGGGACCGCGCAAACGCGCGATCCGTCGCCACTCGAAATGGCGGAGCGGTCAGAGCTGAACGCGCGGCTCGCGGAAGCGATCGGCACACTGACGGACACGCAGCGAGAGGTACTCATGATGCACGACGTCGAGGGGTGGAAGCACGCCGACATCGCGAGCCTGCTGGGTCTCGCGGAGAGCACGGTTCGCGTTCATCTCCTCCATGCGCGCCGCAGGCTTCGCAAGCTGCTGCTCGCGGTCGCACCTGAAGCCCGGCAAGGAGAGGCACTACGATGACTGCGCACGACGACAACGACGAGACGCTGGATTTCCCTGCACCAATTGCGGAGCTATCCTCGCTCTATCCGAAGCGCTCGGACGATCACTACCACGCACTCGTGGCGGGAATCATGACCGCCGCGGCGCCGGAGCTCGCGCGCCGGCGCAGCGAGCGCGGGCTCGTGCGCTCGATCCTTCGCTGGTCGCGCCCGGTGAGCGTCGCGGCGGCGGCGGTGCTGCTGGTTGGCGCGATCGGTCTCGTCGCGACGAGCGACGCGGAAGCACTTGCCGCGACGCCCTCGTTTGCCGAGGTCGTCGATCGCGAGCCGGCGTCGACGCTACTCGCCGCCGATCGGCCGCCGAGCGCGAACGATCTCGAGCGCGCGCTCTACCCAGACTCCTTCCAACAGGGACTTCCATGATCGACGCACCCGGCCCTTGGCGCAACAGGATTGCCGTCGGGCTCCTGCTGCTGATGGTGTTCGCCGCAGGGATGATCACCGAGGCATGGGTGCCGCGCTTCCGCACCCAGCGTATGCACACCATGATGACGGGTGCAGCGCGCGCCCTTCGGCGCGGAGCGCGACCGGCACTTCGGCGAGGAGCTCGGGATGGACTCGCTCGAGCGCGTGCGCGTGGACAGCATCTTCGCCCGCCGTCGCGTGCAGATCGACGGCTTCTGGAAGGGACCCGGGAAATCGCTGCGCTCGATTATGGACTCCACGCGCGAGGAAGTGCGCGCGGTACTCACGCCGGAGCAGCGCGCGCGCTTCGATCGGCGGCACATGGAAAGGCGGCCCCAGCATCCAGAGGAGCCGGGGCCGCCAATTCCGCCGCAGTAACGCGGCTCGCCTTACTGAGCCGGTGGTGTCGGAGGTGGTGGTCCGTCGTGACCATTCGGACCGCCGTGGCCATCGTGCTGTTCGTGACGCTCCTTCATCTTCGCCATCTTGCCGTCGAACTGCTTCTGCTGATCCGTCGTGAGCACCGCGCGGATCTCGCCCATCTCCTGCGTCATCATCGAGCGGAATTGCGCGCGGCCGGTGCTGTCGTGGGCGACGTTCCCCATCCGCAGCGAATCCGCCTTCAGGCGATAGCGATCGTGAATCAGGGTGACCTGGGCGTGTTGATCCTTCGTGAGGTTGAGCCCTGCGAGCATCCGGTCGCCATGCGGGCCGCCACCGTGTCGCATGTGCGAGCCATCGCCGCCACGTCCCCATCCGCCGCCCTGGCTCCGCGGCGACGCGGAATCGGACGGGGAAGTTTGCTGCGTGTGCGCGCACGCCGAGACCAGTGCCGCGGCGGCGCACACGATCGCGCCGAGCGTGAAGTGGCGCGCTCGCGAGTGCAAGTCGAACATCGATTTTCTCCTGCTAATGAGTCCCAGTACCACAGTCGCGCAAAGTACGCGCTGTCCCTCTCTACACGCGGCGAGTGGTGCGTGTGTTTATCCCTGCGTGCCTTGAACGCCCGCAGGTAGCTATACGTATGAGGTGACGTGACACTCTCACGCGTATGCGCCTCCCTCGCACTGCTGCTCGCGCTCACCACTCTCGCGGTGCCGCGTGCGCGCGCGCAGATCGGGAGCACGACGGACATTCTCACCGGCGTGATCTCAGGGCCGGACTCGAAGCCACTCGCCGGCGCGAGCGTCGAAGCGATGGCGGTCGATGGACAGATCACGCGTCACGCGCTGACGGGGAACAACGGGCGATACACGATTCTCTTTCCCGATGGCGGCGGACAATATCGCGTGACCGTGCGCTTCATCGGCATGGCACCGATCGCCTTCGTCGTGAATCGTCAGGCGGATGAAGATCGGCTGGTGCGCGACGTGGCGATGTCGCCGACGAGCTCGCGGCTGCAGGAGGTGGTGGTGAATGCGCGGAGGCGCGGGGGCGGCAACGATCGGCCGACCCCTGGCGCAACGGGGCGCAATCTCTCGGGCGATCAGGCGGAGCGGCTGCCGATCGACGCGAGCGATCTCGCCGCACTGGCGGCGCTCGCGCCGGGTGTCGTGCCGATCGGCGCGACGGATTCCACCAGCACGCAGTTCTCCGTCGCGGGGCAGCGGCCCACCGCGAACAACATCACGCTCGATGGACTGACCTTCGGCGGTGGCTCGATCCCGCAGGATGCGACGCGCACCACGCGCATCATCACGAATACGTACGATGTGGCGCGCGGGCAGTTCAGCGGCGGGCTCGTGGCCACCACCACGAAGAGCGGTACGAATTCTCCCGCTGGATCGTTCACGTACTCGCTGCGAGACCGGTCGCTGGAATGGGGCGGCGCGGACGCCGGCGCCTTCGGCTCGCAGGGCACGCAGAATCAGCTCGGCGGCGGCTTCGGCGGCCCGATCGCGAAGGACAAGCTCTTCTTCTTCGCCGCCGCGCAGGGGCGCTGGCGCTCCGACGATCTCGCATCGCTGCTCAGCGCGAACAACGCGACGCTGCAGCGGCTCGGCGTCGCCTCCGATTCCGTTGCGCGCTTTCTCGCGCTTGTGAACGGGCAGGGGGTTCCGTCGCTCGAGGAAGGCGTCGGCGACGCTCGGAGCACGAACAACGGCTCGGCGCTCGCGCGCATGGATTACCTCATCAACGATTCGCACTCATTGATGTTGCGTGCGGACTGGCGGCTCAACACGCAGGATCCCACGCGCGTCTCCGCGACGGCGCTCCCGATGATCGGCGGAACGTCGCGCGATCAGGGCGGCGGGCTGATGCTCACGCTCACCTCGCACTTCGGCAGCAGCGTGATCAACGAGATGCGCACGTACGGATCGATCGATGACCGTACGTCGAATCCCTTTCTCGTGCTACCCGCCGCGCGCGTGCAGGTCTCATCGCAGGTTGCCGACAGCGCGCTCGGAATTACGACGCTCGGCTTCGGCGGGAGCTCGTCGCTGCCGCAGACGGCGCACACCAAGAGCCTCGAGGTGAGCGACGAGCTCTCCTGGCTGCCGGGCGACGCGTCGCATCGCATCAAGCTCGGCGGGCTGCTCGATGCGCAGCGCTACGACCAGGACGTGACGAACAATCGCGAGGGGATCTTCACCTACAACTCGCTCGCGGATCTCGAGAACGGGCAGCCGGCGATGTTCACGCGCACGCTCGCGCCGTCCGAGCGCACCGGCACCGCGATCAATCCCGCGCTCTACCTCGGCGACACGTGGCGCAAGAGCAGCGCGCTGCAGGTCACGTACGGCGTGCGCCTCGAGGGCTCGTCGTACGGCGGCGCGCCCGTGGAGAACACGCTCGTCGACACGGCGTTCGGGTTGCGCACGGATCACTTTCCATCCGAGGTGCATCTCAGCCCGCGCGTCGGCTTCACGTGGACGCTCGGGCAGGGCGGGCTCGGCGCGCCGACCACCATCATCCGCGGCGGCGCCGGTGATTTTCGCAGCGTGACGCCGACCTCAATCTTTTCTTCGGCCGAGGGTGCGACGGGAATCGCGGGGACCGAATCGCAGCTCGTGTGCATCGGCAGCGCGGTGCCGACGCCGGACTACAGCGCGTACGCGGCCGATCCATCGACGATCCCGACGAGCTGCGCGTCTGACGTTCCCGACGCGCCGACTACCGCGCTACCGAGTGTTGCCGCGTTCAACCCGAACTTCGGATCGCCGCGCGCCTGGCGCGCATCGCTCGGCGTGCAGCGGCGAATCCTCGACCGCTTCGGACTGAGCCTCGATGCCAGCTACGCACGAGGCGTGGAGCTGTACGGATTCCAGGATGTGAATCTCGTGACGCAGCCGAGCTTCACGCTGGCGAATGAGGGCGACCGCCCGGTGTACGTGCCGGCAGCGACTATCGTGCAGGGCACGGGCGCGGAGGACTTCGCGAACTCGCGCTCGGTGTCTTCGCTCGGGCACGTCATCGAGATCGGATCGAATCTGCAGTCCGACAACAAACAGATCACGCTCGGCTTCAACGGCGTGACGGTGAAGGGGCTGACCTTCCAGGCCTCGTACACCTACATGCGCTCGACCGACCAGTCGTCGTATTCGGGGGGATCGGCGACGCAGGGCTTCTCGGCCGCGACGACGGGCGGCAATCCGAACGTGTTGGGATGGGCGACGAGCGACTTCGAGCGGCGGCACCAGATTCTGCTCACGGCGAGCTACGCGCTGTCGCCGAGCGTCGAGCTCACGACGATGACGAGGCTCATGTCGGGCACACCCTACACGCCGATGGTGAGCGGCGACATCAATGGCGATGGCGCGTCAAACGATCGCGCTTTCATCTTCGGCGCCGGCGCGGCGGATACGGCGGTCGCGAACGGGATGTCGAGGCTGCTCGGGTCGGCACCGTCGAACGTGCGCTCATGTTTGATGAGCCAGCTCGGCGCAGTCGCCGGGCGCAATAGCTGTTCGGGAAGCTGGCAGCCGGCGGCGGATCTGCAGATGAACTTCCGGCCGGCGTTCTGGGGGCTCGAG
>PLMM01000134.1 GCA_003142495.1 Gemmatimonadota bacterium
CGCTCTGCATGTACTCGGTGCATCACTCCTTCGGAGCTACCGATGCGCCGTACGATCGCGATTCCCGCCGCCCTCCTGGCGCTTGCCGCCTGCTCGGGTGATTACGCCACCCGTCCCCCCGGCGGCACCCAACTCCAAACACCGCAGAATCTCTTCTCGGTATCGCTCAACACTGCGATCCAGCTGTCCTGGGATCCGAACGCGCGTCTCGATCGCCCGAATGCATTCGAGCACTACAACATTTATTCGACGTCATACGATCTCGATCGCGGCGTCTGCAACGGTCAGGGGTGGGGACTGGAAGGCACCTCGGTGTCCGAGGACTTCGTCGTCTCCGGACTCCAGAACGGCGTCTCGCTCTGCTTCGCAGTGAGCGCCGTGAGCACGAGTGGCGATGAGAGCGTCGTCTCGCCCTCGCGCTACGACACACCGCGCTATGACGCGCGCAACATCATCATTGACGCATCGCAGTCGCACCTCTCGACGAGCGGCTTTCGCTTCGACTTTGGCGGGTCGTCGCAGCTCGGACAGATCGTGTCCGGTGATCGCAGCGACATCGACTTCGTCGTCAACAGGCGCAACGACGGATCGATCTGGCTGACCACCGTGCGGAACGGCACGAGCGTCGTGCTCTATAGCCAGGATCCCGTAACAGACCTCACCTCGATCGACGTCGCGCCGATCGATGGCTACTTCACCGGCTCGATCGAAGCGGTAACGGGATATGCGTACGTGTTCCAGACGCAGCTGAGCGATGGGCTGCACTACGGCGCGGTTCGCGTCACGCACGTCGGCGCGGACTACATCATTCTCGACTGGGCGTATCAGACCGATTTCGGCAATCCGGAGCTTCGTCGCGTGGTAGCCGGAGGAGGGGCACGCCCGTAGCTTTGGCGCATGACGCAGCGCATTCAGCTGGACGGAAATTCGCTCACGCTCGGCGACGTGTGGCTCGTCGCGCAGGGAGATGGAGAGGTAGAACTGGCGTCGTCTGCGCGGGCAAAAGTCGCGCAGCGGCGCCATTTCGTTGATGAGATCGTACGGCGCGGCGACGTCGTGTACGGCGTGACGACCGGCTTCGGCAAGCTCTCCGAGATGTCGATTCCGCTCGACCGGCTGAACGAGCTCCAGATCAATCTCGTGCGCAGCCACGCGGCCGGCGTGGGCGCGCTTCTCCCCGAGCGCGAAGTGCGCGCGATGATGCTGCTGCGTGCGAACGTGATCGCGAAGGGATTCTCGGGCGCGCGCGCCGACCTGATCGACCTGCTCGCCGCGATGCTCAACGCGGGACTCTACCCCGAGGTCCCGGAGCAGGGGAGCGTCGGCGCCAGCGGAGATCTCGCGCCACTCGCGCATCTGGCGCTCACGCTGATCGGTGAGGGCGTGCTCCATCGCGGCGACAATGCCGGCCCCGCCGCCGCAATGCTCGCGAGCGCCGCGCTCTCGCCCGTCGTGCTGCAGCCGAAGGAAGGGATCACCCTCATCAACGGTACGCAGGCACATACAGCCGTCGCCGCCGTCGCGCTCATGGACATCCAGCGCCTGTGGCGCGTCGCGCACGCCGCAAGCGCGATGACGCTCGAAGGGCTCATGGGCACCCCCGACGCCTTCGATGAGCGCATCCAGCTCGCCCGCGGCCAGCTCGGCCAGCATCGCTCCGCCGCGCTTCTGCGCGCGCTCCTCGCCGACAGCGAGATCCGCGAGTCGCATCGCTCGGGCGATCCGCGCGTGCAGGACGCATACGCGCTCCGCTGCATGCCGCAGGTGCACGGTCCGGTGCTCGACGCGATGCACTTCGCCGAGGGGCTCGTCTCGCGTGAGCTGAACGCGGCGACGGACAATCCGCTCGTCTTCGACGACGGCACGCTCATGAGCGGCGGCAACTTCCACGGTCAGGTGGTGGCGATGGCGTTGGATGTGCTCGCGATTGCGATGACGAATCTCGCGACGATTTCCGAGCGCCGCACCGATCGCCTCGTGCATCCGGATTTCAATCAGGGGCTCCCACCCTTTCTCAGCCCGGAGGCCGGCGTCAACTCCGGTTTCATGATGGCGCAGGTGACGGCGGCGTCGCTCACGAGCGAGTGCAAGGTGCTTTCGCATCCGGCGAGCGTCGACACGATTCCGACCGACGGCAACAAGGAAGATGTCGTGCCGATGGCGATGGGCGCCGCGTGGAAGCTGCGGCGGATCGTCAACAACGTCGCGCACGTTCTCGCGATCGAGCTGATGTGCGGCGCGCAGGCGATCGACTTCCGCGCGCCGCTCCGCCCCGCGTTGAGGGTCGCGCGCCTGCACGCGCACGTGCGCGAGCTCGTCCCGCGCCTCGAGCGCGATCGCGTGCTCAGCGAGGACATCGCGAAGCTCCGCACCGCGATCGGCAACGGCACCTTCGACGACGTGACGCACTTCGACGGCGAGCCCGCTCCCTCAACCTCGATGTTCGTATGACCGCGACGATGATCGACGCCTCCCCCCCCGTTGGCGCGCGCCCGGTGCGCGCGCCGCGCGGCTCGGCCATCTCCTGCAAGGGATGGCAGCAGGAGGCCGCGCTCCGCATGCTCATGAACAATCTCGATCCCGAGGTGGCCGAGCGTCCGGATGATCTCGTGGTGTACGGCGGAACGGGAAAGGCCGCGCGCAACTGGGAGTCGTTCGACGCCATCGTGCGCTCGCTGCGCGCGCTCGAGAACGACGAAACGCTGCTCGTGCAGAGCGGCAAGCCCGTGGCCGTCTTCCGCACCCACGTGTCCGCGCCGCGCGTCCTGATAGCCAACAGCAACCTCGTGGGCCGTTGGGCCACATGGGATGTCTTTCGCGAGCTCGAAGAGAAGGGGCTCATGATGTACGGGCAGATGACCGCGGGGTCGTGGATCTACATCGGCTCCCAGGGGATTCTGCAAGGCACCTTCGAGACCTTCGGCGCGGTCGCGCGCCAACACTTCGATGGCACCCTCGCGGGAAAGTTCGTGCTCAGTGCGGGACTCGGCGGCATGGGCGGCGCGCAGCCGCTCGCCGCCACGATGCAGGGCGCCGCCTTCCTCGGTGTCGACGTCGATGAGACGCGGATCGCGAAGCGCGTCGCGAGCGGCTACTGCGATCGGAGCACCACGAGCCTCGACGAGGCGCTCGAGTGGATCGCCGCGGCACAGCGCGCGCGCGAGCCGCTCTCGGTGGGGCTCGTCGGCAACGCGGCGGATGTGCTTCCGGAGCTCGTGAAGCGCGGCATCACGCCGGACGTGCTCACCGACCAGACGAGCGCGCACGACATGCTCAACGGCTACGTCCCGCACGGGATGACGTTGGCCGAGGCGGGAGCGCTGCGCGCCACGGATGCGAAGCTCTACGTCACGCGTGCGACCGCGAGCCTCGTCACGCACGTCTCGGCGATGCTCGCGCTCCGCGAGCGCGGCGCGATCACCTTCGACTACGGCAATAACATCCGCACGGTCGCATTCGATGCGGGGCTCGCGCACGCCTTCGACTTTCCCGGCTTCGTTCCCGCGTACGTGCGCCCGCTCTTCTGCGAGGGGAAGGGACCGTTCCGCTGGGTCGCGCTCTCCGGTGATCCGAAAGATCTCTACCGCACCGATCAGCTGATCCTCGAGCTTTTCCCGCACGACGCGCAGCTCGCGCGCTGGATCAAGCTCGCGCAGGAAAAGGTGCACTTTCAGGGGCTTCCCGCACGCATTTGCTGGCTCGGTCAGGGCGATCGCGCGAAGTTCGGCGTGGCGTTGAATGATCTCGTCGCGAGCGGCGAGCTCTCCGCGCCGATCGTGATCGGCCGCGATCATCTCGATACGGGCTCGGTCGCATCCCCATTCCGCGAGACGGAGTCGATGCGCGACGGCAGCGACGCGATCGCCGACTGGGCGATCCTGAACGCGCTGCTCAACGTCGCGAGCGGCGCGAGCTGGGTGTCCTTCCATCATGGCGGCGGCGTGGGCATCGGCAACTCGCTCCACGCGGGACAGGTGATCGTCGCCGACGGCACCCCCGAAATGCGCGTGCGCCTCGAGCGCGTGCTCACCAACGATCCCGGGATAGGCGTCGCGCGCCACGCGGACGCGGGGTACGAGGTCGCGATCGACACTGCCGCCACCCAGGGGATCAACATCCCTATGCTTGGGTCGCGCGATTAGCGCGCACCCATGCTGAGCACTCGCTTCAAGCCGTGGCACGTGCCGCTCTTCGCGGCGAAGTACGCGTACCTGCATCTGAAGCGCTTCCCGGTGCTCGTGCACTTCGAGGTCACCATGCGCTGCAACGCGCGCTGCGACTTCTGCGACTACTGGAAGAACGGCGCCGATGCAACGCGCAGCGACGCGGCGAGCTACGCCGAGGCGGCACGTTACTTCAATCCGGTGATGATCACCTTCACGGGTGGCGAGCCGCTCCTTCGCCGCGACCTCGAAGAACTGATCGCCGCGGTCGCGGGCGCGATTCGGGTGCGCTACCTCGCGATGATCACCCACGGCGGGATGCTCACCGTCGAGCGCGCGCGCTCGCTCTGGGAGGCGGGGCTCAATCAGTTCAACATCTCGCTCGACTATCTCGACGAGCGCCACGATGTCGCGCGCGGCATTCCCGGCCTTGCCGCGAAGATTCTCGACACCGTGCCGCGTATGCGCGCGATCGGCATCGATGGCATTCGCTTCAACACCGTGATCAAGCGCTCCAATCTCGACGAGCTCCTCCCGATCGTCGAGTGCGCCGAGGAGCTGGGCGTGGGCGTGTCGTTCAGCACGTACACCGACGCGAAGAACGGGAACGCCGAGCACCTGGTGTCGCGCGACGAGCAGCAGCACCTCGAGCAGGTGATCGCACGATTGCTTGAATTCAAGAGAAAAAAGCGCGGCGTCATCGTCAGCTCGGATTACTATCTCGCGCAGGTGCCGCGCTTCTTCAGCGGCGAGATGCACGACTCGTGCAATTCAGGGGTGCGCACGATTCACATCGATCCGGCGGGGCAGGTGCGCCGCTGTCCCGACTATCCGTCGGACTTCCACTGGCGCGACTTCGAGCGCTACGCGCCGATCGACTGCAACGCGTGCTACTACGCGTGCCGCGGCGAGGCACAGGCGCCGCTCACGATCGCGCGCGTGCGCGACGTGATGGCGACGGCGCAGTGAGCCACGCGCGATGACGTTACTCTTCGTCAACGCGAAGCAGGTGGTCACGTGCGCGGGGGCGCCGCGCGGGCGCGTGGGCGCGGAGATGCGCGACTGCGGTGTCCTCACCGGCACGGCGGTGGCCGTCGAAGGCGATCGCATCGCCGCGGTGGGCTCGCGCGCACAGCTCGACGCACGCTACGAGAGCGCGACCGTCATCGATTGCGGCGGAGGCGTGCTCACGCCGGGGCTCGTCGACTCGCACACGCACGCGATCTTCGGGAAGCCGCGCTACGAGGAGCAGGAGCGCCGCGCCGCCGGCGCCGACTACATGGAGATCGCTCGGCAGGGCGGTGGCATTCACTCCTCCGTGCGCGACCTGCGCGCCCGCGATGGCGACGAGCTGCTCGCCCTCGCGCGGCCGCGGCTCGCGCGGCTCGCATCGTATGGTACGACCACCGTCGAAGTGAAGTCGGGGTACGGGCTGTCGATCGACGACGAGCTCAAGATCCTGCGCGTCATCAAGGAGCTCGCGGCGGAGCTGCCGATGCGCATCGTCCCGACATGGCTGGGGGCGCACGAGATTCCGAAGGAGGCGCGCGCGACTCCCGCCACGCGAGCCAGTTATGTCAAAATGCTTCGCGAGAACATGCTTCCCCTCGTCGTCGCCGAACGCCTGGCCGTCTTCGCGGACGTCTTCTGCGAACCCGGTGTCTTCACCATCGACGAAACGCGCGACCTCCTGCTCGCCGCTCGCCGCTCCGGCCTCCAGCTCAAGCTCCACGCCGACGAGCTGGCCCCCTCCGGCGGCGCCGAGCTCGCGGCCGAGCTCCGCGCCACCTCGGCGGACCACCTCGCCGCGATCTCGCCGGGCGGCATCCAGGCGCTCGCGAAATCCGGCACCGTCGCCACGCTGCTCCCCGGCACGATGCTCTTTTTGGGGAAGGGTACTCGCCCGCCCGCACGCGCCCTCATCGATGCCGGCGCCGCCGTCGCGCTCGCGACGGACTTCAATCCCGGCACGTCACCGACGCCGAATCTCCCATTCATTCTTACGCTCGCGGTGAGCGAGCTTCACATGAGCGTTGCCGAGTCGGTGCTCGCGGCGACGGTGAACGGCGCGGCGGCGCTTGGACTCGCGGGCGAGACCGGGCAGCTTACGCCGGGCTTCTCCGCGGACCTCGCCCTCTTCGATGTCGAGGACATTCGTGAGTTGCCGTATTGGTATGCAGACCGTCGTTGCAAGAGGACGTGGGTACGTGGCAAAGCTTGTCACTCTAGTGACTTACCCATAACTTGATCAGGCTGCCCCGCTCGCCGCGCGGAGTGGTCGCCCTGCCTTGGAGCTCTCCACGCGCTGATGCCTGACGTCGCCAAGCTCAAGAAGCGAGCGCTCGAATACGAGCAAAAGAAGCAGTTCGACAAGGCGCTCGACACTTACACGCTGGTCCTCGCGGAGCTGGATGAGCACGTCGACGAAGCCGACGTTGCCCTCTACAACCGTGTCGGAGACCTGCTGTTGCGGCGTGGCGACGTCAGCGAAGCAGTCGATCACTACGAAAAGGCGGTCGACCTCTACACCGATGGCGGGTTCTTCAACAACGCCATCGCCCTCTGCAACAAGATCCTCCGCAACGCGCCCGGCCGAAACTCTGTGTACTACAAGCTCGGCAAGATCAGCGCGCGGAAAGGCTTCGTCAACGACGCCAAGCAGAACTTCCTCGAGTACGCGGACCGGATGCAGAAGGCCGGTCAGCTCGAAGAGGCCTTTCGCGCGCTGAAGGAGTTCGCGGACCTCTGCCCGGATCAGGATGACATCCGGCTGATGCTCGCCGACCAGCTCGTGCGCAAGGATCGCAAGTCCGAAGCGATCGAACAGCTGCACGCGCTCTACGACAAGTTCTCGGCCGAGGGGCGCAGCGCGGAGGCGCGCGCGACGGTCGACCGCATGAAGGCGCTCGACCCGGCACTCGAGCCGAAGGAAACGGTTCGCGTGCCCGCGTCGAAGGGCGACCTCGTATTCCTCGACGTGAACTACGACGAGCCCTCGCGACCCATCACCTCGGGCCCGGCACCAACCCGCGCTACGCCGAAGACTGCGACGGCGTGGACGGTCATGCATCCGACGACGCCATCGGCGACGCCGGTGGTGCCGATCGAGATGCCCACGATCGATCCCGATCGCGACATCGAGATCGATCTCGAGGCGCCGAAGTCGCCAGCGGCCGCGGAGCTTCCCGGAATTTCGTACGGCGCACTGCTCCCCGAGGGGAGCTCCGCCGCCGGCGAAGATCTCGTCAGCCACGTCGATCTCGGCCTGATCACGGGCTTCGAGAACAGCGCTGTTGCCGGCGATCAGTCGCACTCGGACATCGCACCGCTTGCGGAGCTCGAGGCGCACTCGCATCTCGAGGTGCCCGATGTGAACGATGGCGCATCGCTCGGCAGCGGCACGTCGTCGATGCTCGAAGATCTGCACCTCGAGGAGATACCGTCGCTCGATCTTCCATCGCTCGAGCTCGAGGACGATATCGAGATGGCCGGCGAGCTGCCGATGCTCGACACCTCGCTCGACGATGAGGAAGACGACTCTCCGCTTGGCGGCTCGCTCACCTTCCTCTCGCTCGACGAGGCGCCGCCAGCGCCACAAGCGCCGGTGGCGCCGGTGGCGAGATCGATTTCGGATCCCGAGCCGTTCGTCATCGAAATGCCGGAGGCCGAAGCGGACTTCGCCGCCGAGCCGGAGCATACGCCTGAGCCGGAGCCCGCGCCTGAGCTGGAGCACACGCCGGAGCCCGTCGCCGCATCGCCGCACACGTTCGTGCCGGACAACTCGCTCGTTGACTTCGGCGAGATCGATCTCGGACTCGAGCGCTCGCCGACGCTCGAGATGGATGCGGTCGTCCCCAATGGCGGACCGCCGCTGCCGATGCTCGAGATGGACGAGATCTCGAGCCCGTTCGACCGCGAGAACGCGCTGTCCGGGCTTCCGATGCTCGATCCCGATCAGCTCGCGCCAATGCCGGCAGACGAGGATGAGGACGACGAGGTGGAGCTGGTGTGGCAGACGGAGCCCGCCGACGAGCCGCAGCCCATCGTTCCGCTCGCTCCGCGATTTTCTTCTTCTACTCCGATTCCGCCGCCGCTCAGCCGCGCGGATCAGCTCCGGCTCGACATCGCGAATCGGCCCGGCGTGTGGGATCTGCATCGCCAGTTGGCGGAAGCGCTCCTCGAGCTCGGCGATCGGAGCGGCGGCATCACGGAGCTCGAGGCGACGATGTTCGGCTACGAGCGCGAGGGAAATCTCGCCGACGCCAGCCGGAGCGCGGATGAGTTGATTCGTGTCGAGCCGAACTCCGTGCGCTACCATCAGAAGCGCGTCGAGTACGCGGTGCGCGCCAATGACAAGCCGCAGCTCGTCGACGCGTATCTCGCGCTCGCCGAGAGTCTCTTCCGGAGCGGTCAGCTCGACAAGTCGCGCGCGGTGTACGGGCGCGTGGTCGAGCTCTCGCCCACCGACGCGCGCGCCGCGGATGCGCTTCGCGAGCTCGGCGTGGAAGTCGAGATCGCACCGGCGCCCGAGGCGGTCAGAGCGCCGGCACCCGAGCCGGTGGTCGCGCCCGCGCCCGCTCCGGAGCCGGTAGTCTCGACGCGCGTGTCGACGCCGACGCCTGCCTTCGTCGAAGCGCAGCCCGAGCCCGAGCCCGAGCCCGAG
>PLMM01000309.1 GCA_003142495.1 Gemmatimonadota bacterium
GACGAGCCGATGGTCGGGCTCGATCCGAAGGCGGCGCGCATTCTCAAGGATCTCTTTCGCGAATACACGAAGCGCGGGCACACGATCATGATGTCGACGCACACGCTCGAGGTGGCGGAAACCGTGTGCGATCGCGTCGCGATCATTCAGGGCGGACGTATTCGCGCGGCGGGAACGATGGATGAGCTGTACGAGAGCGTGGGCGCTGGCGCGAAGGGGCTCGAGGAGCTCTTCCTGCGGCTCACTGGCGAGAACGCGGCGCGCGAGCTGGTCGAGGTTCTCGATGCCTGAGGGCACCACCGGCCCGCGACGTACGAGCGCCGAGGTGACGGGACCGCGTCGCACGACGGGACGGCAGGCGGTCATCTCGGTGATCGAGGGGACGACGGATCCCGCGCAGCGCGGGGAAAAGCCGAATCCGAGCTACAACCATCTGCTGCGACCGAAGGTGCTCACCGCGGTGAGCCGCGCGTCGCGCACCGGCGAGCGGAGTCACGGATGGCGCTGGACGCTCGTCGCCGCGATCGGACTGTTGTTCTGGAGCTTCGTGCTCTTCGTGCTGACGCGCGTGCTCACGGTGTTCCGCAACACGCCGGAGATCGGAGCACTGCTCGCGGGAAAGGTGCTCGGGCTGGTGTTCATCAGCTTCTTCATGATCCTGCTGCTCTCGAACATCATTACCGCACTGTCGACCTTCTTTCTCGCAAAAGATCTCGAGCTGCTCGTGTCGGCGCCCGTGAACTGGTTGACGCTCTACGCGGCCAAGCTCACGGAGTCGATGCTGCACTCCAGCTGGATGATCGCGCTGATGGCCGTGCCGATCTTCGCGGCGTATGGCTGGGTGTACCGGGGCGGGCTGATGTTTCCGTTCATCGCGGTCGCGACGTTCGTACCCTTTTTGATCATTCCCGCTGTAGTCGGCGCGGCGATCGTGATCATTCTCGTGAACGCGTTTCCCGCGCGACGCACGAAGGACATCCTCAGCATCGTCGCCGTGATGACGGCCGCCGGCGTCGTGCTGCTGTTCCGCCTCATGCGTCCCGAAAAGTTCGCGCGCCCCGAGGGATTGCAGTCGCTCGTCGACTTCATCGCGCTCTTGCGCACGCCGACCGCGCCGTATTTGCCGAGCGAGTGGGTGCAGCGCACGATCATGTCGTCGCTCGAGGGGAAGACGGACTGGCTCGCGCTCTATCTGCTGTGGACGACGGCCGGTGCGGCGCTCGTGATGGGTGCGCTGCTGCATCAGAGGCTCTACACGGCGGGCTTCACGAAGGCGCAGGAGAGCACGCAGCGTTGGGTGCGGGGGCGGATCGCGCGAAGCGCCGGGCACTTCCTGCTCAAGCCGTTCGGGATCTTGCGGCGCGAGCTCGTGATGAAGGAGCTGCGCGTCTTCTTCCGCGACACGACGCAGTGGTCGCAGCTGATTCTGCTCGCCGTGCTCGTGATCGTGTACGTCTTCAATGTGAAGTTCCTGCCGTTGAGCGGCGCGGGGATCACGACCTTCCTCGTGAACACGATTCCGTTTCTGAATCTCGGGCTCGCCGGCTTCGTGCTCGCGTCGATCGCCGCGCGCTTCATCTTCCCGGCCGTGAGCATGGAAGGGCGCACGCTCTGGCTGCTCAAGTCGAGCCCGTTGCCGATGCGAGCGCTGCTCTGGTCCAAGTTCTGGATCGGCACGCTGCCGCTGCTGGTGCTCGCGGTGGGGATCGTCGGCGTCACGGACGCGATGCTTGGGGTGACTCAGTTCATCTTCGCAGTCTCGATCTTCACGATCGTCTTCCTCACGTTCGCGCTCGCGGGGCTCGCGCTCGGACTCGGCACCGTGTTTCCGCAATACGATACGGAGAACGCCGCGCAGATTCCAACGTCGTTCGGCGGCCTCGTGTTCATGATGATCTCGGCGGGGCTCGTAGGCGGCGTGGTGCTGCTCGAGGCGCGGCCGGTGTACGGCTATCTCACCGCCGAAGCGTTTGGCGGAACACCGAATCCGATCGACATGTACTTCGGATTTGGATTGGCCGCGGCGCTCTGTCTCGTGTGCACGTTCGTCCCCCTGACGGTGGCGCTGCGCCGGCTGGAGCGGCTCGAGCTGTAGCTACGCGGCGAGGGTCTCGCCGCAGCTGCCGCAGTAGCGCGCGCCAATTTCCGCGATCGGCGACTTGCAGTGCGCGCAGCTCGCGGCGAGATAGCGACCGCAGTGCGAGCAGTAGATCGCATCGGGCTCGGGGCGGGGGCCGCAGGTGGCGCAGCCGAGCTGGCGGCGACGATACTGCAGAATCACCGCCTCGGCCGCGTCGCCCTGCGCTCCTGACAATCCGGCTTCCTCATCGCGAAAAGCAGCGACAGCCTCGCGCGTGTACTTCGTCTTGAGCGCGCTGTAGTCGGAGTCGGAGAGCTTCCCCGTCTCGCGATCGAACTCGATCTCGCGCAGCGCCTGCACCGCCTCGACGCTCGGCGCCGCGCCCTCGGGCTTCGATCTGCGGGCGCTGCGATTCGGCTTGGAAAGATCGTCGAAGAGCGGGTAGAGCACGACCACCAGCGCGAGCACGGCGAGCATCAGTCCGCCCGAGACGCCGGAGGTGATGAAAACTTCCTCGGGGTTCCAGTGGCGCGTCTCGCGCATGTGTCGCCGGATGCGCTCGCGCAGTTCGGGAATGCCCTGCGTGACGGTGTACTTGTTGAAGCCCCTGTTGATGGAATCGATCGCGGCGATCTTGACCCGGTCGGGCACGTCGAAGTCGGGCTGGCCGATGGAGA
>PLMM01000018.1 GCA_003142495.1 Gemmatimonadota bacterium
GCTGTTGATCCTGGCAGGGCTGGCCGGCTATGCGCTCGCGATGCCACAACTCAGCATCGGGCGCATCACGTTCGATGTACACACGTTGTTATTCGCCAGCCTTGCCATCATCTGCGGCTATCAGTCGATCGCATTTGCGCTCATGACGAAAGTATTCGCGATCACGGAGGGGCTGTTGCCCGAGGATCCCCGCCTCAATCGCCTCTTTCGGGTGGTGAATCTCGAGAGCGGATTGTGCGTCGGCGCAGTGGGCATGGCCGTCGGTCTCACCCTGCTCGGCGGCGCAGTTCATCAGTGGGCTCGCGTGGACTTCGGCTCGCTGAACTACGCGCATACGATGCGCTGGGTAATTCCCGGCGTGATGCTCACGGCACTTGGCTTTCAGACGATACTATCCAGCTTCTTCGGCAGCTTGTTGGGTATGCGTCGCCGGTGAGCGCGACAGCCATGCGTGCATCAGCCGACTCCGAGTTCGATGCGTATGCGGAGAACTACGATGAAGCGCTGGCCGTCGGGCTCTCCCTTACCGGTGAGTCGAAGGATTATTTCGCGTCGAGGCGCGTCGCGTGGCTCGCGAAGCGACTGGCGGCGGCGAGATGGCCGATTCGCACCGTGCTCGACTTCGGCTGCGGCACCGGCTCCGCTATTCCGTTCCTCTTTGACGGGTTGAACGCGCAGGTCGTACATGGCGTCGACGTGTCGGCCGCTTCACTCGAGACGGCGAGGGCAACGCACGCCCGTTCCGGCGCGACGTTCGCGCTGATCGAAGAGTCGGTGGAACCGGTTTTCGATCTCGCGTTCTGTAATGGCGTATTTCATCACATTCCGGTTCCCGACCGGCATAAGGCGGCAGCGTTTGTCCATGACGCCTTGGTGCCGGGTGGGATTTTCGCATTGTGGGAGAACAATCCGTGGAATCCCGGAACACGCTACATCATGCGCCGCATCCCGTTCGACCGGAAAGCGGTCACGCTGACACCGCCCGAGACGCGCCGGCTTCTGCGTAACGCAGGCTTCGACATCGTGCGTACCGATTTTTTGTTCGTCTTCCCGCATGCACTTCGTGCGCTGCGTCCGCTCGAGCGCTTCGTCACTGCGCTTCCGCTCGGCGGCCAGTATCTCGCACTCGCCCGCAAGCGGTGACCCTCCCGCTCACACGCCGCTTCGGCGCAGCGAGCGCTCGATGACGGACAACAATGCGCTCTTCGTCCTGCTTCTCGCTGCGCTGTTAGGACGGTTCATTTCGCTTCCATCGTTGACTATTGGCGCCACGCGCGTGCTGTCCTCGCGATGGTTTCCGATGCTCATTGGGGCCGTGACGGTGGCCTTCATCACGTGGCTGTGGGGCGGGCTGGATCAGGTTGCCACGATTCACGACGAGGCCGCATATCTGTTGCAGGCCAAGATCTACGCGACTGGACATTGGACTGCGGCGGGACGTCCACTCCCGGAATTCTTCGAGCAGTACCATGTCTTCGTCACGCCGATCCTCACGCCGAAGTATCCGCCGGGCCACGCCTTGGTGCTCGTGCCTGGTATCTGGCTCGGTCTGCCGGGACTCATGCCGGTGCTTCTGGTCGGGCTCTGCGGCGCACTCGTGTTCGAGGTTGCGCGACGGTTGACGAATGCGTGGATCGGATTGATCACGTGGCTGGTGTGGTTGACCGCAATGGGGAGCCTGGACTTTCTGCCGAGTTATTTGTCGGAAACGACGACGAGCGCGTTGTGGATGGTCGGATGGTTGGCGCTCGTTCGGTGGATCGAGGACGACCGTCCGCGGTGGCTCATGCTGCTCGCCTTCGCCATCGGCCTCGGCTTTCTCGCGCGCCCGGTAACGATGCTCGTCTTCGCGCTGCCGGTTGGCGTGGTGGTGCTCGTCCGCATCGCACGCCGCAACGCGTGGCGTCAGCTCGTGAAACCGCTGGGGATTGGGTTTGCTTTCCTCGGGGTCTGGTTTCTCTGGTGTCAGCGCACCACGGGGAACCCGCTGCAGGCCCCGTACGCGCTCTACTCGCGCTACTACTTCCCGGATGACGTGACAGGCTTCGGACTCACGGGCTTGCAACCGCTACGTCCGCTCAACGCAGACATGGCGCAGTTCAACGAGTATGTGAAGACGCTGCACCGCAACTACACGCTTGCATCGCTCCCTTCACAGTTGCGTGAGCGGGTCGTCGCGATCGCGGCAAACATGTGGGCGACACGCGCGATGTTCCTGCCGTTGGCTGCGCTGGCGTTGTTCACGACGAGCCTATCCGTATGGTTCGCGGTCGCAAGTGCCATCCTCCTCGTGCTCGCGTATCTCAGCGTCGCGCACGGGGCGCAGTGGACGGTCTATTACGTGGAAATCGAGCCCGTACTGGCATTCCTGACCGCCATCGGATGGTGGCGCGTCACGAGCGTCGTCTCCAATCGACGGCTCGCGTGGCCATTGCGAACGGTCCCGGCAATCACGGTAAATACGGTCTTTGCGATGGTCGTGAGCCTCTTGCTCCTGATGCCGTACACCACCCGAGCGGTGCCCTACATCGCAGGGAAAGAGGCCGAGAGACGGGCGTACCATCGCGACTTTCGCGATCTTCTAGCCTTGGTGCCGCAGACGCATAGCGTGGTGTTCATTCGTTATGCGCATGGGCACAGTGCACATTTCAGTCTCGTCACGAA
>PLMM01000187.1 GCA_003142495.1 Gemmatimonadota bacterium
CTCCGGGACCAGTCGCTCGGCCAGCGCGCGGTCGACGTTCGCCAGCTGCCAGATCGCGCGCCACCGCGTTCCATAGGCGTGCACGAGGTGCTCGGCGATATCCGGAGCGCCGATGGTCGCGCGTGCGAGCGCGAGCTCGTCCTCGAGCGACTCGATGTCGCCGCCGGGAAGCGACTGCTTGTGCGTCGCCGCGCGCCCGTGGCCGATGCGATATCGCCGCGCGATCGTGTCCATCACATCGGCGGCCATCGCGCGGTAGGTCGTGAGCTTACCGCCCGTCACCGAGAGTAGCCCGGGCACCGTCCACGCGATCGCGTGCTCGCGCGAGACCGCGTCGGGATTCTTGTCTCCCGACGCGACGAGCGGGCGAATGCCGGCCCACGCGGAGACGACGTCGCTCGGCTGCAGATGCGCGCCGGGGAAGAAGGCGTTGGCCGAGCGAAGTAGGTAGGTGATGTCGGCCGAGGTCGCGCGTACGCGTTCGGGGCGCCCGTCGAACTCGGTGTCCGTGGTGCCGATGATGCTGAACGTGCCGGCGGGGAGCACGAACATGACGCGGCCATCGATCGGCGACAGCAGCGTGAGCGCGCCGTTGTTGCGGATTCGGTCGCGCGGCACGGACACGTGCACGCCCTTCGTTCCGCGCACCGCGCGCCGCGCCTGCGGCTCCGCCATGCGCACGATCGCGTCGCTCCACGGGCCAGCGGCGTTGACCACGGCGCGCGCGCGAATCTCCACATCGATGCCGGTGCGGAGGTCGACGGCGCGCGCGCCGCAGACGCCGTCGCTCGTCATGAGCAGATCGTGTACCGAAATGTGATTGAGCACGATCGCCCCGGCATCGCGCGCGCTCAGAACTGTCGCGAGGGTGAGGCGAATGTCATCCGTCGCCGCGTCGAAGTACGATGCGCCGCCGGTCATTCCCATGTGGCGCAACTCTGGCTCGAGTGCCGTCACCACGTGCACGCTCAGCACGCGATGGCGGCCGAGATTGCGGCCAAGTGCGAGCGCGTCGTAGAGAAAGAGACCGGCGCGGAGCTTCCAGAGCTTGATGCGCGCCTTCTCGTACACGGGCCACATGAATTGCAGCGGGCGTACGAGGTGCGGCGCGATCGTCGCGAGGATGCGCCGCTCGCGACACGACTCGAAGACGAGGCCGAGCTGCCCGTGCTCGAGGTAGCGCACGCCGCCGTGCACGAGGCGCGACGAGCGGCTCGACGTGCCGCTCGCGAAGTCCGACGCCTCCACCAGCGCGACGCTTAGCCCGCGCATCGCGGCGTCGCGCGCGACGCCGGCGCCGGTGATGCCGCCGCCGATCACCAGCACGTCGAAGGATCCTTCGGCGAGCAGCGTCAGCGCCTCGGCGCGTTGATCCGGCGCCGCCTGCCCAGGCGTCGCCGGCTCTCCCTCGATTTGTGGGTTCTCGGGCATCGCCGAACGCTACGGGGACGGGTACACGCGGGTCAACTTCCACAGATCGAATCGTGATAACTTTCGGCCATGCCAACCTTCGGTAACGGCCGCCGCGTAGCCATCGTCGCTGGACTGCGGACGCCGTTCGAGCGGTCGGGTACGCTCTTCAAATCGCTCTCGGCGCAGGAGCTCGGGCGCGCGGTCGTTGCGGAGCTCGTCGCGCGCACCGGGCTGGACGGCGAGGAGATCGACGCGCTGGTGTTCGGCACGGTGGTACCGAGCGTGCTTGCGCCGAACATCGCGCGCGAGGTGGCGCTGCTGCCGATGCTGCCGAAGGGAATTCCCGCGTTCACGGTGAGTCGCGCATGCACGTCGGCGAATCAGGCGATCACCGACGCCGCGGACCAAATCGCGCTCGGCCACGCGGATGTCGCGATCGCGGGCGGAGCGGAGTCGCTGTCGAACGTGCCGATTTTGCATTCGCGCGGCTTCGCGAACGCGCTGGTGGGTGCCTCCAAGGCGAAGTCCGTTGGCGGCAAGCTCGGCGCGCTCGCGCGCATCCGGCCGCGCGATCTGATTCCGATCACGCCGGCGATCGCGGAGCCGTCGACGGGCGAAACGATGGGGCAGAGCGCGGAGAAGATGGCGAAGCTCAATCACATTCCGCGCGACGAGCAGGATCAGTTCGCGCTGCGCTCGCATCGTCTCGCGGCGGCGGGGACGCAGGACGGTCGATTGACCGCGGAGATGATGCCGTACTACGTGCCGCCGAAGTACAGCGACGTCGCGCTGAGCGACAACGGCATTCGTGCGGACTCGACGCCGGAGGCGCTCGCGGCGCTCAAGCCGGTGTTCGATCGAAAGTACGGAACGGTGACGGCGGGAAACTCGTCGCCGCTTACCGATGGAGCGGCGGCCGTCGTGCTGATGAGCGAGGAGAAGGCGAAGGCGCTCGGCTACACGCCGCTCGCGTACATCAAGTCGTATGCATATGCGGCGCTCGATCCGGGTGAGCAGCTGCTGCAGGCGCCGGTGCTCGCGGCGCCGCTGGCGTTGGCGCGCGCGGGGCTCGCGCTCGGCGACATCGATCTGGTGGAGATGCACGAGGCGTTCGCGGCGCAGGTGCTGAGCAATTTGCGCGGCTTCGAGAGCCAGGAGTGGGCGGAGCGCGCGGGGCTGACGCAGCCACTCGGCGAGGTCGATCGCTCGCGATTGAACGTGATGGGCGGCTCGATCTCGATTGGACATCCGTTTGGCGCGACGGGCGCGCGCATCACGACGACGCTTGCGAACGAGCTGCGAAGGCGCAACGGACAGTTCGGACTGATGACGCTCTGCGCCGCGGGTGGGATGGGCTTCGCGATGGTGCTGGAGAACGCGTCGTGAGGCCGGCACTGACGACGGAGATGCGCGAGGGCGGCGTCGCGGTCGTCACCTTCGATCTCGAGGGCGAGTCCGTCAACAAGCTGACGCGCGGGGTGCTCGAGGAGTTCAAGGCGCTGATGGATCGCGTCGACTCCGACACGACGATTCGCGCGGTGGTGCTGATCTCGGGGAAGCCCGATCTCTTCATCGCGGGCGCGGACATCGAGGGCTTTCTCGAGCTGCGCACGGCGGCGGAGGCAGAGGCGCTGAGCCGGGAAGGGCAGGAATTGATGAACCGGCTCGAGAAGCTGCGCGCGCCGGTGGTGTTCGCAATCCACGGCACGTGCGTGGGCGGCGGGCTCGAGGCGGCGCTCGCGGTCGCGTATCGGATCGCGACCGATCATCCGAAGACCGTGCTTGCGCTTCCCGAAGTGCAGCTCGGATTGATTCCGGGCGCGGGTGGCACGCAGCGGCTGCCGCGCCGAGTGGGGCTGCGGCAGGCGCTCGACATGATCTTGCAGGGGAAGAACGTGCGCGCGAGGAAGGCGCTGCAGATCGGGCTGATCGACGAGCTCGTGCATCCGTCGATTCTGCTCGACGTCGCGATCGATCGAGCGGCGAAGCTCGGCGAGGCGAAGATCGCGCGCGAGCGCGGGCGCGCGGTGCACGGCATGTCGGATCTCGTGCTCGAGGACAACGCGCTCGGGCGCTCGGTGGTTTTTCGCAAGGCGCGCGAGGCAACGCGAAAGGCGACGAAAGGAAATTATCCCGCGCCACTCGCGGCGATCGATGCGATCGAGCAGTCGTACATGGGCGATCGCGCGAAGGGCTTCGCAACAGAGGCGCGGCTGTTCGGCGAGATGGCGGTGACCGACGTGAGCCGGCAGCTGATCTTCCTGTTCTTCGCGACATCGGCGCTCAAGAAGGACACCGGCGTCGACGACCGGAGCGTGACGCCGATCGCGGTGGAGAAGATCGGAATTCTCGGCGCGGGATTCATGGGCGCGGGGATCGCGGCGATCGCGGTAATGCAGGGCACCGTGGTGCGCCTCAAGGATGCGCAGCACGAGCGCGTTGGGCACGGGCTCAGCGAAGTGAATGGAATTTTGCGCGATCAGCTCAAGCGCAAGCGGATCACGAGGCATCAGCTCGACGATCAGCTCACGCTCGTGGGGGGAACGATCGACTACTCGGGATTCAAGGACGCGAGTCTCGTGATCGAGGCGGTGTTCGAGGATCTGAAGGTGAAGCAGAGCGTGCTGGCGGAGGCGGAGGCTGCGGCGCCGCGCGCGATCTTCGCGTCGAATACGAGTACGATCCCGATCGAGCGGATCGCGGCGAACGCGAAGCATCCGGAGCGCGTGCTCGGCATGCACTTCTTCTCGCCGGTCGTGAAGATGCCGTTGCTCGAAGTGATTCGCGCGAAGGCGACGGGTGATGAGGCGCTCGCGACGGTGGTTGCGTACGGCAAGAAGCTGGGGAAGACGGTGATCGTCGTGCAGGATGCGCCGGGCTTCTATGCGAACAGAATTTTGGCGCCGTACGTGAACGAGGCCGGGCTGCTGCTCGACGAGGGCGTCGCAGTGGATGCGATCGACAAGGCGCTGGTGGAGTTCGGCTTTCCGGTGGGGCCGCTCACGCTGATCGACGAGGTCGGGCTGGACATCGCGGGGAAGTCGAGCGCGGTGATGATCGGCGCGTTCGGCGACCGGATGATCCCGGCGCGGTCGCTCGCGAAAGTGATCGAGGCGGGGCGCACGGGTCGGAAGGGCGGGAAGGGCTTCTACAGATACGAGCAGGGGAAGAAGAAGGGCGTCGACGAGACCGTGTATCCGCTGTTTTCGAGCACGGGCCAGCGCATGCTGATCGGCGCGAGAGACATAGTAGAGCGGTGTGTGTTCGCGATGCTAAACGAGGCGGCGCGCTGTCTCGAGGAGGGGATCGTGAGCAGCCCGCGCGACGGCGATGTGGGCGCGGTGTTCGGGATCGGCTTTCCGCCGTTTCGCGGCGGCCCGTTCCGGTATCTCGACACGCTAGGGATTCCGACCGTGATTCGGGCGCTCGAGGTGCTCGATGGCCGCTTCTCGCCGCGCTTCCGCCCTGCGCACATTCTGCGGGAGATGGCGGCATCGGGGGCGCACTTTTATCCGGAGCGCGAAAGGCCGCGCTAGGCGGGAAGGCCCTGTACGCGCGAAGTTGACGCGCTGCTGACATTGTCCGAGAGGTCGGACACCGGCGCTATTGCCCGCTTTGGCGCCGACATATAAATGATTGGGGTGAGCCAAATCCGCCGTTTCTTCGTCCGTGGCGGCCCACCCACAGCATCCGGACGTTCCACACACGTCCGCAGCACGGGCCTGTTCGCGGTACTGCTGCTCGCGCTCCTCGCCACCTTCGCGCTCACGGCGCAGGCGTGGCTGGCATCGCGTGCGCAGCGGCGCGCGGCGGAAGAGGCCGTGCGCGACTACGCGCGCTTCGCGGCGAACAACTACTCGTTGGATGCACAGCGCTCACTTCGTCAGACGGCGCTGGCGATTTTCTCGTGGCTGGGTGCGAAGAGCAGCCGCCTCGAGGCGGACAGCCTCTACGATCTCAGTGTGCTGCAGAGCGCCGCGGCGGAAGTGAAAGGGTGTGAGTGCATGTGGGATCCGCAGCCGCTGTACTTCTTTCGCTACGTCCCGTCGACGAAGGAGCTGAAGACCGTCGGGCCGCACACGCCGTCCGCAATGGAGATGGGCGTGCTGCGCGATTCGGTGCGTGGAGATCCGAAGGAGCCGCTCTTCGCTGCGCCGAAGGTGCTTCGCGGCGCATTCTACATGATGTCGTTCCAGGACACGCTGGCGGGCGAGCAGATTCTGCTGCTCACTGCGCTGCACGGCGTGCGTGGTGCGCCCGATGCGATCTACGGATTCGCATCGTCGCTGTCGTCGTTCTCTCCGCGCACCTTTCGCGCGGTGGGCACCATGCAGATGCTGCCGCCGTCGCTGACGAAGGGTGTGAAGAACGACAGCCTGTTCGCGGTGAAGGTGTTCGACGATCATCGCCTCGTCTACGAATCCCGCTACACGAGCGACACGACGTACGCAGGCTACAGTGGGCTCTGGGGCATGGCGGTCAAGTCGAAGTCGGTGGTGCAGGTGTCGATTCTCCCGCAGATGGCCTCGCGGCTCCTCATCGGCGGGATGCCGCAGACGCGCGCGCCGCTGCTCTTCGCGCTGTGCGTGCTCTCGTGCGCGCTTCTGCTCAGCGCTTTCATCATCACGCGGCGCGCGCAGGAGCTCGCCGCCATCCGCGACGACTTCACATCGAGTGTGTCGCACGAGCTGCGCACGCCGCTGGCGGAGATCATGGTGTACGCGGAGATGCTGCAGCTCGGACGCGTTAGTGCGCCGGGAGAGCGGTCGCACGCTGTGTCGGTGATCGTGCGCGAGGCGCGGCATCTCACGCATCTCATCGACAATGTGCTGCTTTTCTCGCGCGCATCGCGCGAGCCGCCAACGGCGCCGCCCGCGCATCCGCTGCCGCTCGCGCCGCTCGTGCACGAGCTGGTGCGCACCTTCGCTCCGCTGGCGCGGCGACAGGGAATCTCGATTCGCGAGGAGCTCGACGAGAGTCTCGCGGCGGCGATCAGCGCGCCGGTGCTCCGCCACGCGCTGCTCAACCTGCTCGACAACGCCGCGAAGTACGCGCCGCAGTCATCGGTGATCACCGTGCGCACGTCTCGGCATTGGGAGCAGGTACGGATCTGCGTCGATGATCAGGGCGCGGGGGTTCCGGTCGCGGATCGGCAGCGCATTTGGGAGCCGTACGTGCGGCTGCCGCGCGGAGTCACCTCGGCCTCGA
>PLMM01000255.1 GCA_003142495.1 Gemmatimonadota bacterium
GAAGATGTCGTCGCCGACGAGCTGCACGCGATCGCCCAGCGCCGTCGTCAGCGCCGCCCATCCCTCCCAGTCATCCTCGGCAAGTCCATCCTCGATCGACACGATCGGATACTCCTCCATCCAGCGCGCGTACATCTCGATCATTCCGGCCGCGTCGTACGTGCCGCCGCCGCTCTTCTTGAAGGTGTATTTCCCCTGCTTGTCGTAGAGCTCACTCGCCGCACTGTCGAGCGCGATCGCAATCTGCTTCCCCGGCGCGTACTTCGCGGCCTCGATCGCCTCGATGATGATCTTGAGCGCGTCCTCGTCGCTCTTGAGATCCGGGGCGAAGCCACCCTCGTCGCCGACGCTCGTCGCGAGCCCGCGCTTCACGAGCACCTTCTTCAGCGAGTGAAAGACCTCGGCGCCCATGCGCAGCGCCTCGCCGAACGTCTCCGCGCCCACCGGGACGATCATGTATTCCTGAAAATCCACCGTGTTCGTCGAGTGCGCGCCGCCGTTCAGAATGTTCATCATCGGCACGGGCATCGTGCGCGACATCGGGCCGCCGAGGTAGCGGAAGAGTGGCAGCCCCAGCTCCTCCGCGGCCGCGCGAGCCGTCGCGAGCGACACACCCAAAATCGAGTTGGCGCCGAGCCGCTCCTTGTTCGGCGTGCCATCGAGATCGAGGAGCGCGCGATCGATGCCGATCTGGTCGATCGCCTGCATTCCGCGCAGCGCCGGCGCGATTGTCTCCTCGACGTGCTGCACCGCGCGCAGTACTCCCTTGCCGAGGTAGCGCTTCGGATCCGCGTCGCGCAGCTCGAGCGCCTCGTGCTCGCCCGTGGAGGCGCCGCTCGGCACCGCCGCGCGGCCCATCGCACCACTCTCCAGCAGCACGTCCGCCTCGATGGTCGGATTGCCACGGCTATCCAGAATCTCGCGCGCGGTGATGTCTACGATCTCTGACATGAATCTCTCGGTTGAAGTGCGGTCACTCTGCGTGCAGTGCGGCCGCTTCCGTTGGTGTTGGCCGGTGAATTGGAACGCCCTTCTCTTCAAGTGCTGCGGCGATGCGATTCCAGACGATCTCGACGAGCGCGTCGCGATCCTCGTACGTCATTCCCTTCGTCTCGACGGGCTCGAGAAAGGTGAGCTCGATGGTTCCGGAATGTATCGCGATCTCACCCTTCGCCTGCACTTCCCTTGACCCCCAGCTGATGAGCGGTACGATGGGTACCTGCGCGGCGATCGCGAGCACGAACGGGCCTTTCTTGAACGGGCGCAGCTCATATGTGCGCCCGCGCGTCCCTTCGGGAAAGACGACGACGTTGAGGCCACCCTTAATGCGCTCCGCGGCCTCTTCGTACGCGCTGAATGCCGCCTTGCGGTTGTTCCGCTCGATGTAAATCGCCGCCACTTCGCCGGCTGCCTTGCCGAACAGCGGCACGCGCTGGATTTCCTTCTTGGCGACGAAGCGGTAGCGATCGACGACCGTCGCGAGCGCGAAGATCTCGAACCAGCTCACGTGATTCGACACGTAGACGCGCGACTCTGTGCGGCTCACCCGCTCCGGATTGCGCACGACGACCTTCACGCCCGCGGCCTTCAGCACCCAGTACGACCACCAGTGGCCGCCCCGTCCAACGAAGCTGTCCGGCGGAATCGGGATGTGAAACAGCGTCATGACGGTGATTGGGACGATGAAAATCAGCGTCTGCAGCACCATCATCGGGTAGGCCAAGAGCGCGCGCATTTCTAAGAAAAGTGACGGAAGCCCTCGACCGGCGCCAGCCGCTCGCCGTTCATTCGCAGGGTAACGCCAATGCCATCGGGAATTGGCTCGAGCACGCGGCCAACTGCGGTGAGCGAGAGGCCAGTCGCGCGCTCGAACGCCGAAACGTTGAGTGCCGCCGCGCACACGATGAGCTCGTACTCCTCGCCGCTCACCACGGCCTCGAGTGGAGCCGCGCCATCGAACAGCGGCAGGCGCTCGAGATCGAGCTGGATGCGCACGCCGCTCGCCGCTGCCATGTGCTCCGCGTCCGCGAGGAGCCCATCCGAGATGTCGATCGCCGCGCGCGCGCCGCCACGCGCGAGCCAGATGGCCTCGGCTAGCCGCGCGACGGGGCGCGCGAAGCGCTCGCGCGCGTTGGGCGATGGAGCATCGCCGCGCAGCCACGCGGCGAGCGCTGCTCCGGGGCCGCCGAGCCTGCCCGTGACGTACACCGTGTCGCCCAGCCGCGCACCGTTGCGGCGGAGCGGTGCGGCGGTGCTGCCGAGCACCGTGAAGCCGAGCGTGAGATCGCTCGCGCCGGTGATGTCGCCGCCGCGCACGATCGTTTTCGCGACATCGAGCGCGTCGCCGACGCCGTCGCCGAGCTCGCCGGCCGCATCGAGCCACGACTTGGGCAGCCCGAGCGCGAGCAAGACGCCAAGCGGCGACGCGGCCATCGCGGCAAGATCGCTGAGCGCGGCCATCGTTGCGCGGTAGGCGATCTCGCGCGGCGTGAGCCACGCGCGCTCGAAGTGAATGTGCTCCACCGACGTGTCGGCGCTCGCGACGAGATGTTCGCCGGCGGGAACATCGAGCAGCGCGGCATCGTCGCCGATTCCCTCGGCGCGCGATCCCCAGCGCGCGAG
>PLMM01000271.1 GCA_003142495.1 Gemmatimonadota bacterium
GGATGTATCTCTTCCGTCGCCGCGGCTCGGGGCTCTCCGAAGCGATCTCCGACTTCGAGCAGGCGACCGTACGCGACAGCACCTTCGCGCGCGCGTGGGCAGGCTTGAGCTCGGCGCTCACTGTCGAGCCCAACTATCTCGACGTCCATATGAGCGACGTATGGCCCCGCGCGCGTGAGGCGGCCACACGCGCGGTGCGGCTCGACTCGACACTCTCCGAGGCGCATCTCTCACTTGGGTACGTACTGGCAGAGTCGTTCGACTGGGTTCCCGCGGAAGCGGAGCTGCGCCGGGCAATCGCGCTCGATCCGGGCGCGGCCGAGCCTCGGTATCGGCTGGGTTATCTGCTGATGAACATGCATCGCCCATCGGAGGCAGTCCCGGTGCTGCAGCAGGGCAAGGCGCGCGATCCGATGTATTTCCTCATCTCCTCGTATCTGGGAGCTGCGCAAGTCGATCTCGGCCAGATTGCCGATGGCGTGGCCGAGGAGCGCAGAGGGCTCGAGCTCGAGCCGCAGAACGTCGCCGCGCTTTCAACCATGGCGCGGGGCTACGAGGTGGCGGGAATGCGCGACTCCGCAAGAGCGATTGCTCGCCGCCTCGTCGCGGTGACGCAAAGCCCGGGACGCATCGGAATCGCCGCCTTCGTACTCGCGCGCAGCGGAGACCGGCGGGGCGCCGCGGCGATCATCCGCCAGTTGGAGGCACTACCCGAGGGAAGCTGGACGCGCTCCTCCGGACTCTCCATTGCCTATCTCGGCATGTCGGATACGGCACACGCGGTGACGTACATGGAACGGGCTGCGCGCGGCGATGGCGATCTGTTCGTTCTCTTCAGTACCCTCACCTCGGCCGACATACCGCGCAGCAGTCGCACTGATGCGGCGTGGCGGCGCTTCAACCTGGATCCGGTACATATGGATGCTCGCCCGGAAGCGCCGCGCCCATGACCGGATCCTTCACCCGCTTCACCACCGCCCTCGCGGTCACCGGCACGCTCGCAGCGATGCGCAGGCGATGAGCGAATCGCCGATTCGGATCAGACGCGCCGTCGCAGAAGATATTCCCGCATTGCTCGAGCTCATGCAGCGCCTCGCGGAGTTCGAGCACTACGACGCGGACTTCGCCGTGAACGCGGAGACACTGCTCGCGCAGGGTTTCAAGCGAGAGCCGCCCGATTTCTACGCACTCGTCGCGGAGGATCCGGATGCGCCGGGAGTGCTGTTGGGCATGCTCGTATACTACATCATCCCGTTCACGTTCCGCGCGCGCCCAACGCTCTTCATCAAGGAGCTCTACGTCGCCGAGAGCGGGCGCGGGCGTGGCATCGGCGAGGCGCTCATGCGAGCGGCAGCGAGGGAGGCAGTCGCTCTCGACTGCGCATCGATCAAATGGCAGGTAGCGGAGTGGAACACTCACGCGCGAACGTTTTACGAGCGGCTCGGTGCCTCGGCCGATCACGTCTGGGTGGATTATGCGTTGAGCGAGATGGCCCTCCGCAAGCTTGCGGGCGACTTCTAGTACAATGGATCTCAACCGATGAACGCTCTCAGAGCATCTGCGTCCGCCGCGCTTTTCATCTTCGCAGTGGGCTGCTCCGGCACGGACAACCCGGTCGATTTGCCAGCGTGCGAAGGGCCAGTCACCGTATCCGTAGGCTCCGGCACGACTCCCGATATTTCGTGGACTCCGCGATGCATGGCCGGCCAGGTCATCGTGAGCGCGAGCATGAATACCGGCTTCGTTACTTTCTGGGTCGGGACGAGCGCGGACAGTACGAATAGCCTGCGACCACCTGTTCGGTATGGCATTCCGCCCAACCCCGATGCGCTCCCCACTCAACCGCTCGCGGCAGGCGGCGCGTACACGGCGCACGTGTTGCGCGCGACCGGCGACAGCGCCGCGCCGTTCGAGGAGATCGGTTCGATGGATTTTACACGATGACGGATGGATCGCGCGCCTACCCTGTTCGCCGCTGCCTCAACCTCGATCCGGCGCTGCTCGCCGAGCGCGCAAGCTGAGCCCGTGATGCAACACCACGTCGAATTTCCCAAGGGCATGATGCACTGCGTTCACGTCTCGTTGTTTACGATCGCTGCCCTCTGCGCGTTCTGCGCTACCCTCGCGGCGCAAGGTGAAAGCGCGGCGTATCCTCACGCGCACGAACCGATCGGCACCGTGCGCCAGATGTACGACGGTGCGCTCACGCCGGAGATGGCGGTCAACACCTTTCGCAACATTGACCGGCTCTTCCCCACGCGAGCAGTGGCGCACGGCGCGCATCCGAAGCCGCTGCCGCTCTCCGACACACCGCTTGGCGCCGTGCGCTTCGACGACGGCGCGAAGAGCTACGATCTCGAGCGGTACCTCGACCTCAATCGCGTCGCCGGCCTCCTCGTTCTGAAAGACGGCCGCATCGCGCTCGAGCGCTATCGCTACGGGAACACGGAGCGCACGCGCTGGATGTCGATGTCCGTCGCGAAGTCGATCACGTCGACGCTCGTCGGCGCCGCGCTCGCGCAGCATCGCATCGGCTCGCTCTCCGATCCGGTGACGCGCTACGTGACGTCGCTCGCCGGCAGCGCGTACGATGGCGTTACGGTGCGAGACATCCTCATGATGTCGTCGGGCGTTCGCTGGAACGAGACGTACACCGATTCGTCGTCCGATCGCCGGCATCTGCTCGAGGCGCAGATCTCGCAGC
>PLMM01000256.1 GCA_003142495.1 Gemmatimonadota bacterium
GGCCTCGGGCTGGCCATCGTCAAGCACATCTCCACCGCGCTCGGCCCGTCGACGGCGGAGATCACGCGATAGCCGAGCATCGCGAGCTGATCGTAGAGGAGCTCGACGTTCGCTGGAACGTCGTCCGCCACGAGGATGAGCGGAACGTGCGTCATCGCGGACGCCCGCTCAGGGCCGGACGAAGAATCCGGCGCTCAGGATCCATCCGTGCTCCGTAATGTCGGGAAGCGGCGACGAGCGATTGGCGCGCGTGACCGAAAAATCGACGCGCGAGCGCCCGCGCGACACGGGAATGCCGATGCCAAAGCTGTAATCGGTCTCGTGCACTTGCTCCCCCGCCGCTTCGAACGGCAGGATGCGCTTGCGATAGCCGAGTCGCACCGGAATCTCCTGCCCGAAGAGGCTCGGCGCGCGAATCTCCGCGCCTACGCCATAATCCCATCCGTCCACAGCGTGCGCGTCCGAATCCCCGAGGCCGTTCAACGCCGACCATCCATGCCATTCGGCGTTCGCGGAGAGGAAGAGCCCCGAGATGCCACCGAACATTCCGCCGAAGCCGACTCGCTTCGGCACTTTCGCGGTGCTGAGCGTCGTGTCGTTGCGGAAGGAGTTGATCGTGCCCCCTGCATCGCCGGAGACGCCAATCGACAGCGACGTGAATGGGCGATAGTCGATGCCGCCTGAGACGGTGTGGCCGGTGTAGCTGAGCGTCGACAGCTCGGTGAAGATCGCAGTGGACGTGTCCGCGAACTCGCGCGTGATCGACAGGTGGTTCGACCCCGTCAGCACGTGGCCGCCAATGCCGACGCTGAGATTCGGCAGGACCGTGAACGCAAACGCCGCGCGAAGATCGTTGATCGCGCCGTCGGAGGTGAACTTCTCGCCGTAGAGCGTGCTGTCCGGACCGGAGAAGACATAGCCGCTGCGGGAGACTTGCCAGGTGCGGTCGAGAAAGGTTGTCGCCGAGAGGCCGAAGGTGAGGCGCGGGCCGATGTTCAACGCACCGGCGATCATTGGGAAACGCGCGGTGAGCGTGGAGCTGTTGGTACCGCCCGCGGTGACCGTTCGAAACTCGGGATCATACTGCAAATAGAGTCCGGGGCGCCCCCACGAGCTGAGCGCGGCCGGATTCACCGGAGAGAGCGGATCGCTCTCGGCGATCGATCCCCCGAGCGCTTCGGCATGTGTCGACAGGCCGCCGGCGGGATAGCCGAAGCCCTGCGAGCTGAGCGTGCCTTGGGCGGCCGCGGACGTGGCAATTGTCGCGCAGAGGACGAGCGTGCTGAGCGTTCGCATTACGGAAGTCCGAAGCCGCTGCGCGGGATATAGGTCAAATGCAATCGCGGACGGAGCGAATCCGGCACCGCGGTGTTCGTGTAGATGAGGAAGCGTCGCGCATCGTGTCCCTCGCTCGACGACTGGAGCACGATCGCCCGCTGCATTGCCCTCGGCCCCTCCGCGCGCCAGAGTGAGACGATACTCGCAGCCCGCGAGACGAGTGCGATGGTGTCGCTGCGAGTCTCGAACGGATTGACGCGCACGGCGAGGAGCGGAACCGTCGTCACGCTCGCGAGCAGCAGCGCGGCCTTCGAGACATCCAAGACGATCGGTGACGCGATAACTACACGCGGCGTGAGTGCGATCGAATCGACATCATGGAACACCGAGTCGCCGCGCTGGTGCAGAATCAGCGAGGCACGCACGATCGTCGTGGACGAGTCGATCAGCGTCGACGGCAGGGCGAAGCGCAGGTACACGCGGCTCGACGGCAGTCCGCCAACGGGGAGGACACCGGCCGGTGACGCGGGCGTTCCCTTGAGCACGAGCTGATAGTTCGCGAGATATCTGAACTCCGGTCCGCCGCCTACGGACTTGGAGCGCGAGAAGTTCGTGAAGCCGAGCGAATCGACGGTGTCGGCGACCGCGGCATGTCCTTCGTACACGAGTGTCGAGCCAGTCGCGCCAGTGGTCGCGATGGTCGACGACGATACAGGCGTGATGGCGACCGCGGCGGCGCTCGTCGAATCACCACTCCCGTAGCTGAAGATGCGAACGCCAAGCCGCACGCGACCGCCGGGCACCGTCACGTGCTGGCGTATGAACGCCGTGTCGAGCTTCACGGTGTGCGAGATCGAGAGTGAATCCTTGTTCACGTTCAGCGTGCCGAGCGCGGGCCGCGTCAGAAAGAGCTGGTGGATCGCGGCGGTGTCGAGGTCGGCGACGTTCGCGTCGACGTCGATCACCTCGAAGCGCACGGAGTCGCGAATCAGCGACGTGTCGGGCGCACAGGTGAATTGCAGCGACGCCGAGCTGATGCTCACGACGGGAATCGCCGGCTTGGTCGTTTCGGCCTGCGGGAACTGGCGCTGCAGCGAATCGAAGCGGAGCACCGCGCCCGAGACGACGCTGTCACCCCTGCTGTCGCCGTAACGGGCGACGAGCAGCCCCGTCTCCGTTCCCAGCGGAGGCATGCCGCTCACGACCACGGCCGTGTCGATCACCTCGGTGGCGACCAGCACCGTGTCGTGCACCTCGAGCGCCTGGCCGGGACAGAGCGATGGACTCGCGCACCCTCCGGCGAGATCCTCCTTGCACGCGGCGAGCGCGATCAAGGCGATGCCGAAGAACGGAAGCAGGCGGTGCGGTGCGCGAGGCACAATCATGAGCGAGACAGAGAATTCGAAGTGAATGGTGCGGGGAGCAGCGTATCGAGCGACCAGTGCAGCTCCGCACCGGCCGTCGTGCAGCTCGTGATCTCGAGCGTTGGTGCAAACTCCGCGAGCACCTGCCTGCAGATGCCGCACGGGGCGGCCGGCGCAGCGCCCTCTGTCGCGATCACGAGCGACGTGAACGACCGCTCGCCATTCGCAACCGCCGACAGCACGGCGGCGCGCTCCGCACAGATCGTTACGCCGTACGAGGCGTTCTCGACGTTGCAACCCACGAACGTCAGACCGGTCGAGGTCGCGAGCGCGGCTCCTACCCGAAAGCGGGAGTAGGGAGCGTACGCCCGAGCCATCACCGAAAACGCGGCGGCACGGAGGGAATCGTTCGGGGCCGCAAACGTCATTCGGCGGTCGGAGAGTGCAGGTCGTCCTCGGGAAGTATCTGGTCGATGTCCTAAAGTGCCGGCCATCCGGGGTGTCCGAACCCTCATTGAACCCCGCTGTCGCGGTTCGGTGCCCGCAACTCGCTCAAAGCTACTAGGATGGGCGACGGCTGCCCACCATTTCGGCGAGCGCTCAACCCGCCTCTCCGCCGCGGTAGTGCCTCGGCAAGCGCGCGTGGAGCCCGGTGAGGAGCTCGTAGGGACTCGCGCTCGCCCATTCCGCGATCCTCGCGATGTCGACATCCTCGCCGCCATCGCTCCCGATCAGCGTCGCGATGTCACCAATCTCGGCGTGCACATCGGTGACGTCGAGCATCGTCATGTCCATCGTCACGACGCCGATCACCGGCGCCCGACGCCCGGCGATGATCGCATACGCGCGATTGCCGAGCGCGCGCCGGTAGCCGTCGGCGTAGCCCACGGGGAGCGTCGCGATCCGCGTCTCCCGCCCGGCGCGGAAGGTGGCGTCGTAGCTCACGCTCTCGCCGGCAGCCACGGTGCGCAGCTCGACGATGCGCGCGCGCACCGACACGACGGGCTCGGGCTCGAGCTGCGCGCGATCGCCACTACCCACGCCATAGAGAAAAATTCCCGGCCGCCCGACGTTCCAGCGCGAGTGCGCATTCCGCGCGAGCGCCGCCGAGTTCTCCGTGTGCAGCAGGCGCGGCATCGCGGAAAGCTCGGCGAGCGCGCGCTCGAAGCGCGCTTCCTGCTCGCCCTGCGTGCCGTCGTCGAGCGCGGCGGAGTGAAAGTGCGTGAAGGCGCCCTCGGGCGGATGCTCGAGAAGCGTTGGCGAGAGCGCGCGGATCTCACTCCAGCACACGCCCGAGCGCGACATCCCCGTATCGATGGGAAGATGCCATGCGCCGCCGCCGATGCGCGCCCAGCGCTCGATCGCCGCCTCGGATGCGAGTGCGGGAGTGAGTCGCGCGTCGCGGACGGCCGGGAGCTCCTCGGCATTCACGGACGTGAAGAGCACGATGGGTCGCGCGATCTCCGCATCGCGAAGCTCGCGTCCCTCCTCCACCGTCGCCACGCCGTATCCCCACGGATCGAGCCGCTCGAGCGCGCGCGCGACGCGAACGGCGCCCACGCCGTACGCGTCCGCCTTCACCATCGGCAGGATCGCGGGCACGCGCGTGGCCATCGCGCGCGCATTGCGCACGACCGCATCGAGATCGACCTCCATCCACCCGCGCGTCAGGCGCATCGGCATTGGCGCGCGAGCCCAGGGCGGAATAGCTTTCGCGCCCCGGAGGAACGATGGCAGACAAATCGACGCTCGACGACGCGCTCGCGCTCATGCGCGATCTTCGCGCGCGCTGCGATTGGGATCGTGCGCAGACGCACGAGTCCCTTCGCCCCTATCTCATTGAGGAAGCGCACGAGCTCGACGACGCGCTGCGCCGCGGCGATCCCGCCGACACGCGCGAGGAGCTCGGCGACGTGCTCCTTCAGGTGCTCTTTCATTCTGTGATCGCCGAGGAGCAGGGGGCCTTCGACGTGACCGATGTCGCAGGCTCGCTGATCACGAAGATGCGGGAGCGGCATCCGCATCTCTTCGGCGGCGGCGAGCGCCGGTCGTGGGAAGAGATGAAGGCGGCGAAGCGCGAGTCGATCGCCGACGGGCTTCCGGCCGCGCTCCCCACACTGCACCGCGCCTACCGGTTGCAGGAGCGCGCCGCCGGCGTCGGCTTCGACTGGGACGACACCGAGGGGCCCGCGAAGAAGGTCGAGGAGGAGCTGGCCGAGGTGCGCGGCGAGCTCGCCCAGCAGAAAAACATCGGCCCCGCGGGCGCCGCGCGCGCGCAGGCGCATCTCGAAGACGAGCTCGGAGATCTGCTCTTCGCGTGCATCAATCTCTGCCGCCGCGCCGGCGTGCACCCCGCGCTCGCGCTCGATCGCGCGACGGACAAGTTCGCGCGCCGCTTCGAGGCCGTCGAAGAGCTCGCGCGCGAGCGTGGCATCGTGGTCGCGGACGCGGGCGTCGTCGCGCTCGACGCGCTCTGGAACGAAGTCAAGCTCGCCGAGTAGCGCCACGTTCACGCGCGTGTGCCGCTCAGGGGCGGAGCCGGTGCATCATGCGCGGGAACGCGATCGCCTCGCGCAAATGCGGTAGCCCGCAGATCCATGCAATCGTGCGCTCGAGCCCGAGACCAAAGCCGGCGTGCACGAAGGTGCCGTAACGGCGCAGATCGAGATACCACTCGTACGCCGCGGGATCGAGTCCCTCTTCGATGATACGCTTGCGCAACCGGTCGTAATCGTCCTCGCGCTGGCTTCCGCCGATGATCTCGCCGTACCCCTCGGGCGCGAGCAGATCGTCGCAGAGCACCGTGCGCGGGTCGGCCGGGTTCTCCTTCATGTAGAAGGCCTTCGCCTCCTTCGGATAGTTCATCACGAACACCGGCCGGTCGTAGTCCGCGACGATCAGCGACTCATCCTCGGCGCCCAGATCCTCGCCCCATGTCGTGGTGCTT
>PLMM01000060.1 GCA_003142495.1 Gemmatimonadota bacterium
TGCCAGTGGTGCCCAACGGCGTGGCGTGCGTCGCCTCCGCGCTCGATCACGCGGGCCACGATGTGCGCGTGCTCGACCTCTGTTTCGCGCGCGATCCGCACGCCCAAGCGCGTGAAACCGCGAAGTCGTTCAACCCGGATGTCATCGGGCTCTCCGTGCGAAACATCGACAACAGCGATCTCGTCGCGCTGCAGCACTACACGCCGGCGGCCGCGTCGCTTCTGGCGACGCTACGCGCTAGCGCTCCTGGAGCGCAGGTAATAGCAGGCGGCGCGGCATTCGGTGTCGCGCCCGAAGCGCTGAGCGATGAGCTGGGCGTCGAGCACGCAGTCGCTGGCGATGGCGAGCGCGCGACCCCCGCGCTCATCGCCGAGCTGGCGGCGGGGCGCGTGCCGGGCGCGATTCCGGGCGTCGTGCGCCGCGTCGAGGGACGGCGCGTGCTCACGCCCCCTGGCGGCGACGGCGCGCTCGACTCGCTCCCTCCCGTGCACATGCATCGCTGGCTCGACCTCAAGCGCTACGAGCGCCGCGGCGGCACGGTGCCGATTCAGACGAAGCGCGGCTGCGTCTTCAAGTGCATCTACTGCACCTATCTCAACGTCGAAGGGTGGGGCTACCGGCTGCGCGAGCCCGATCTCGTGGCGAACGAGATCGCCGAGCTCGCGACGGAGGCGCACATCCGCCACTTCGAGTTCGTCGATTCTACCTTCAACGCACCGCCGCGACACGCTATGGCCGTGTGCGAGGCGATCACGCGGCGCAAGCTGAACGTGCATCTCGACACGACGAACTTCACCCCGGCCACTGCATCGGTGGAGCTGCTCGACACCATGCGCCACGCGGGCTTCAAGTGGCTCGGCATCACGGCCGAGAGCGCGAGCGATCCGGTGCTCGACAAGCTGCAGAAAGGCTTCGACGTGGCCCAGCTGCGCAAAGTCGCCGAGAATGTCGAGGGCGCGGGGATGGGCGTGCTCTGGATCTTCCTGATCGGCGGCCCGGGCGAGACGCCGGCGACGCTCGAGGAGACGCTCAAGTTCGCGGCGTGGCGGCTCGACCGCGGCGATGCGGTCTATCTCACCGTGGGCCTTCGCGTGTATCCCGGAACGACGCTGCACAACATTGCGATGGACGAGGGCGTCGTGCCGCGCGGCGATCCGCTGCTCGTGCCGAAGTTCTACTTCTCCTCCGAGCTGAACATGGAGGCGACCTTGATCAGGCTGCGCGCGTTCGCGGCGAAGTATCCGCGCTTCATGTTCTCCGCCGACTCGCGCTCCCGCCTCCTCCCGCACCTCACGCGTCTCGCGTCGGCGCTCAGGCTGCCGCGGCCGCATTGGAGATACATGGGCGTCTTTCAGCGGCTGAGCCGCTCCTTCTCGTGACCCTCAGCCGACGCGACATCGACGTGCTCGTCGTCGGCGCGGGCCCCGCGGGCAGCTCGGCCGCGTGGCATCTCGCGCGCGAGGGCGCGCACGTGATGGTGCTCGATCGCGCAAAATTTCCGCGCGAGAAGCCGTGCGCGGAATATCTTAGTCCTGAGGCATCGCGAATTCTGAGCGCGATGGGCGCGCTCGAGGCGTGCGAGGCCGCGGGTGCCGCGCATCTCGCCGGAATGGTGATCCGCGCGCCGAACGGCGCGCGCATTCGCGGCGAGTTCGCTGCTGCGCACGGCTTCCGCGCCTTCCGCGATCGCGGGCTCGCGCTCAGGCGACCGGTGCTCGACTCCATTCTCCTGGAGCGCGCGCGGGCCGCCGGCGCCGAGGTGCGCGAGGGCGAGCAGGTTATCTCAGTACTAAGAGATACCCGAGGTGCCGTGTGCGGCGCACGCGTGCGCGGCGCCGAGGGCGAGGAGCGAGACATTCGCGCCCGCCTCGTCATCGGCGCCGACGGGCTCCGCTCCACCATCGCGCGCCGGATAGGCGTCGCGCGCCACGCGCTCGGCCCGCGCCGCCTCGCCTTCATCGGCCACTACCGCGATGTTAGCGAAATGACGGACTACGGCGAGATGCACGTCGACCGCGAGGGGTACGCGGGATTCGCCGATGTGGGGCACGGGCTCACGAATGTCGCGGTGGTCGTGCCGCGCGCGAGCGTGCGCGGGAACGTCGCCGGCAATCCGAGCGCCTTTCTCGAGCGGTGGATCGCCGCGCGCCCGCACCTGGCTCCTCGGTTAGCCACCGCCACTCTACACACAACAGTACGCGTGACCGGTCCCTTCGCATCGCACGCGAGTCGCGCATGGGACCATGGTGTTGCGCTCGTGGGCGATGCGGCGGACTTCTTCGACCCCTTCACGGGCGAGGGGATTTACGCGGCGCTGCGAGGGGGCGAGTTACTCGCTCCCTATGCGCTGGAGGAGCTCGCCGCTGACCGCCCGCGCGATGCCGACGCGGCGCTGCATGCGTACGACCGCGCCCGCAGGCGCGCCTTCCGCGGCAAGTGGGCGATCGAGCGACTCGTCGCTCTCGCGGTGGGAGCGCCGGCGCTGCTCGATCGCGCGGCCTCAACCCTAGAGGCGAGCCCCGCGATGGCGAATCTGTTCGTGGGCGTGGCCGGGGACTTCGTTCCGGCGCGCGAAGTCCTACGCCCGGGCTATCTGGCGAAGCTCATCTTCGGCAACATCCTAGGCTCGAGGAAACCCCCGCTTCCACTCTCGCCGTAGTCATGCCCCTCTCCACCATCGATCCAGCCACCTTCCGCAGCGTGCTCGGCCGCTTCGCCAGCGGCGTCACCGTCGTCACCGTGCGCGACGTGCAGCACTACGACCACGGCATGACGGTGACCGCCTTCTGCTCGGCCAGCCTCGAGCCGCCGCTCGTGCTCGTGTGCATCGGGAAGGCCGCGTCGCTCCACGGCGTACTGGGCAGCGGGAATACTGCGTCGCAATTCGCGGTCAACATCCTGAACTCCAAACAGGAAGCCCTTGCAAGACGCTTCGCAGAAGAGCATCCGGATCGCTTCGAAGGCGTGGGATTCACGCGTGGCATCACCGGCGCGCCGATCCTCGACGACTGTCTCGACGTCATCGAGTGCGAGGTGCAGAGCAGGCATGATGCCGGCGATCATACGATCGTCGTCGGCACCGTCATCGGTACGGCCACGAACGAGGGGAGCCCGCTGCTCTACTATCGCGGCGGCTACGCCACCCTCGAGCGCTGACGCCGAGATGAGCTCCCTTTTAACGCCGCAGCGCCGGCGCGGCTTCGAGATTCTCGACGATCCCGGCATCGACGACCGCGTTCGCGCGCGTTCGCTCGCGGACGTGGCGCGCGCGAACACCATGTTCGGCGGCTCGCGCGCCGTGCAGTCCGAGCTCGAAAGCGCGCTTGAGGACACGAGCGCGCACTCGCTCTCGCTCCTCGACGTTGGCACCGGCATCGGCGACATCCCGGCGCGTGTGAAGGAGACGTGGCGGGCGCGCGGCCGCGCCATCACCGCCTTCGGCATCGATCTCAGCCCGTCGCTCCTGCGCGAGGCGCGCGCGGGCGGCATTGTACCGATTTGTGCCGACGCGCTCGCGCTCCCGATCGCGTCCAAGAGCGTCGACATCGTCATCTGCTCGCAGACGCTCCATCATTTCGAGGCCGGCGACGCCATCGCGGTGCTGCGCGAGCTCGACCGCGTCGCCCGCGTGCGCGTGATCGTGAGCGACATCCGCCGCAGTTGGCTCGCGGCCGCCGGCATCTGGCTCGCCTCGTACCCGCTCGGCTTCCACCCCGTGAGCCGCCACGATGGCGTCGTTTCCGTGCTGCGCGGCTTCACACCGGATGAGCTCAGTCAGCTCGTTCAGCGCGCCACACGCCAAACGCCCACGGCGCGCCGTCACATCGGCTTTCGCACCACTGCGTCGTGGATTCCCGGAGCGCTCGCCGCATGACAACTGCCGCTCGCCCCACCGTAGCACCATTCGACCTCGGCGCCATGCCGGAAAAACATCGAATGCGTACTGTGGACGAGCTTCTCGTTCGCGCCCCGCTGCGCCGCATCTTCGAGTTCGCGCGGGAAGTCGACCGCTGGCCCGAGCATCTGCCGCACTATCGCTGGGTGCGATTCGAGAGCCGCGCGAGCGACGGCGGCGGCGTCGTCGAGATGGCGGCGTGGCGTCCGTTCGGATCGGTGCGCTGGCCCACATGGTGGAAATCCGAGATGTCGGTGAGCGAGAGCGAGCCGAACGTGCGCTTTCGCCATGTGGCGGGTATCACCAAGGGAATGGAAGTCGAATGGAGCTTCGCACCGGAGGGCGACGCCACGCGCGTACGCATCGTGCACTTGTGGAATGGACCGCGATGGCCGTTGGTCGGCATCGTCGCCGCGAAGGCGGTAATCGGACCTGTATTCGTTCACGGAATCGCGTCACGCACGCTGGCAGGGCTCGCAGCGGTCGCGGAACGTGGTCCCGGCATTTTGAGAGGTTAGCTGTATGGGAGATAAACGTCGCGTCGTGATCTCGGGGTTGGGCGCCATCACGCCAATAGGGATCACCGCTGATGGGCTCTGGAGCGGACTGCGCGCGCAGCGATCGAAGGTTCGAGAGATCTCGCGCTTCGATTCGTCGCTCTTTCGCAGCCGCCTCGCGGCGCAGGTCGACGATTTCGTTCCCGGCGACTTCCTCGAGGCCAGGCGCACCAAGCGGCTCGATCGCTTCGGTCAGTTCTCCGTCGCCGCCGCGCGGCTCGCCATCGAGGACTCCGAGATCGACCTCGCCGCCGAGGATCGCGAGCGCATCGGCGCGATGATGGGCACGGCGCTGGGCGGCGTGGGCTACGCCGAGGAACAGTGCAGCGTGTTTTACACCGGGAGCGTGAAGGACGTCGATCCCGCGTTGGCGCTGATGGTGTTCGGCGGCGCGTCGAGCTGCAACATCGCGATCGAGTTCGGCGTGATGGGTCCGAATTCAACCAACGCGATGAGCTGCGCGAGTGGGACGATCGCGATTGGCGAGGCTTTCCGGCAGATCCGCGACGGCTACGCTGATGTGATGCTCGGCGGTGGCGCCGAGGCGCCGTTGTATCCGCTGTGCTACGGCGCGTTCGCGCTGATCCGCGCGATGTCCACGCGCAACGACGATCCGTGCACGGCGTCGCGCCCGTTCGACAAGGATCGCGACGGTTTCGTGATGGGCGAGGGCGCGAGTGTGCTCGTGCTCGAGGAGCGGACGCGGGCGATCGCGCGTGGGGCGAAGATCTACGGCGAGATCGCCGGCTTCGGGATGTCGAACGACGCGTATCACATGACGGCGCCGCGCCCCGACGGAACGCAGGCCGCGCGCTCGATGCGCCGCGCGCTCGAGGATGCGGGCGTCACTCCTGGCGAAGTCGGGTATGTGAATGCGCACGGCAGCTCGACGCAGCTCAACGACAGCACGGAGACGCTCGCGATCAAGCAGGTGTTTGGCGAGCGGGCGTATTCGATTCCTGTGAGCGGAACCAAGGGCTACTACGGCCACGCGTTAGGGGCGAGCGGCGCGATCGAGGCGGGGATCTGCGCGCTGGCGATGACGAACGACTGGCTGCCGCCGACGGTGAATCTCGCGAACGCGGATGAGAAGTGCGACCTCGACTACATCAAGCGGAACGGGATCAAGTCGTGTCCCGAGGTGATTTTGTCGAACTCGTTTGGGTTTGGTGGGATCAATGCGGCGCTTGTGTTTCGGAGGAATAACTAAGCATCTGCCGCTGGGCTAGGGGATTTTGGGCCACCAGGCGCAGAGGCGTGTCGCGGGACCTCTCGCGGGCTTGCTCCCAGGTTCAGTGGTTTTTAGTCTCGAGCCGTAGTGTACTGCGCGTTGAATGCGCCACTCGGTCGACTCTCGGTACGTGTCATCAGGGGTTAAGAGATATCCCGGCCAACTTCACCCCCCCCGACCATTTTTTGCCAAATATCAGCGCAATTTCAGCTCAATTTGTCCGTGCAATTGCGTTTGAAAATGTCGCTTGCAAGCGTGCGATTTCTGCAACAAACAGAACAAGGAAAAACCCCGCCTGCTTCAGCGGGTTTGTTCGCCTTTCGTATCTTCTGTTTCACGAATTTCTCTTGCCCTTACTTCCCAGTAGGGAGCGGCCGAGTGCGACGACCGATTCACAGGTTCGCAGATATTGTGACGAGTTTTGCCGCATTGGCTACATCACAGGTACCATCCTGTGCAGGCGAATACCGAGTTAGCCAGCAACCATTTCTGAAGTCAGCCCAACGCCTTAATGACAATAGCTCCTCGAATTCACTCCGACGTCGCTCAGCACGTCGCATTCGCTGGTGAGTTGGCTCGATGGATTGAGAGGGCCGGCGTCACGGATGCCGATGCTATTGGCGATCTCGCCGTTGGCTTCGCCGATATCCTAAATGCATCCGCGAACGCATCACGAGTTCTTGAGGAATTGATCGCCCTAGATCCCAATGAGAGTGCGGGCGCGGATGCCGCGCTGACCAAGCTCGGATATCTGCATGCCCTGTTTATCACGGAGATCAAGGCGCACGCGGAAGATCTCGAACGGAGATGGGATACGCTGGAGGATGCTTGGCAGCACGAGCGCCGGACGATGAGCAAGAAGACGACTAGGATCACGACGGCGGCTTAGCCGCTTGCGTGCGCTCGACGCATGCGTGCTGGCTAACAAGCCGTTGCAGCTGACGAACGCACCGACCATCTTCGCTTGATCTGATATCTGTCAGGTGCGTTCGCAGCTGAACGCCAGGACGTTAGACCGCCGCCTAAGCTAAGGAGTGAAGGATGATACAGTCTGAGGCTTCGTCGCGCGGGTGGTTGTATTATCTGGGTCCGCCGCTCTTAGGTGCAGTCGCGCTGTTCGCGATCGTGGGACTTCGAATGCTCGCTAAACTCTCGAGCCTAACGCGAAGCCCGGCGGTCCCCATGCAGTCGCTAGTCGTCCTGGCGTACGCCACGGGCGCGGGTTGCCTCGCCGGCGTTGCCTATGTCGTGTTGGGTCGCCCCGCACGGCGCGTGCAGGTGGTCGGTCCATACTTGGCGGGCGTCATCACGATAGCAGCCTACATGGGTGCCCTAGCGTTAGCGTCATCGCATTTTTCTGCCGACCCGCCAGTGAAGGACCGTTCGGATTTCTTTCTATTTGCAGGGATCACAGTAGTCTTCGGCTTGTTCGCAGGACACTCGTGGTTCCGAGAGAAAAAGACATCGACGAACGCAGGCGATCCGCCCGCGGTCTAACACGCCGTTGCAGCTGACGAACGCACCGCGCATCATCACTACTTACAGTTCATTTAAGTGCGTTCGCAGCTGAACGCCAG
>PLMM01000201.1 GCA_003142495.1 Gemmatimonadota bacterium
GCCGACGGTGGCGCGGACACCGCGTACACCTTCGGGCACATCGATCAGAACACGGTGTCGCTCACCGCACGCATCGACTACACGCTGAGCCCGAAGCTGTCGCTGCAGGTCTACGCCCAACCATTCGCGAGCAGCGGGAAGTACTCCAACTGGCGCGAGCTCGCCGATCCGCGCAACTCGAACTACAACCTGCGCTTCAAGCCGTACGGCACGCCCGAGGGCGCGTCGGAATACAACTTCGATGTGGCCGAGTTCAACTCCAACGTCGTGCTGCGCTGGGAGTATCGCGCGGGCTCGGCCATCTACGCGGTGTGGACGCAGGGGCGCAACTTCGAGAACGACGGCTCGCCGTACGGCAACTTCAACGTGCACGGCAGCGCGCGCGACCTCTACGCGATCCACCCGGACAACACCTTCCTGATCAAGGCGTCGTACTGGTTCAGCCTGTGACGAGCGCTCGCTCCTGATCATATTGCCGGTATGACACGAGTCGCCTTTCTCGGCCTGGGCGCGATCGGCGCACCGATGGCCAAACATCTCGCGCAGCCGCCGTTCGAGCTCGCCGTCTGGAATCGCACCGCGGCCAAGGCGCGCACCTTCGCATTCTCCTCCGGCACCGGCGTGCGCGTGGCGAAGTCCGCCGCCGATGCGGCGCGCGGCGCCGAGTTCGTCGTCGTTTGCCTTCCCACCTCGCAGGACGTCGACTCGCTGCTCGACGGCGCCGACGGGCTGCTCGCCGGCGTGGCGCGCGGCTCGATGGTGATCGACTGCACGTCCGGCGATCCGGCGACGTCGCGCAAGATCTCGGCGCGCCTCTCCGCCATAGACGTCGCGTACATGGACGCGCCCGTGAGCGGCGGTACCGCGGGCGCGGAGAAGGGAACGCTCACGGTGATGTGCGGCGGCGACGCGGCGCTCTTCGAGCGCGCGATGCCGGTGCTCGAGGCGTTCGGCGAGAAGATCGTACTCTGCGGGCCGACGGGCTCGGGCGATGCGGTGAAGGCGGTGAACAACGCGCTGCTCGCGGTGCACGTGTGGGCCGCCGGCGAGGGACTCGCCGCACTCACGAAGGCCGGCGTGTCGCCCGCTATCGCGCTCGACGTCATCAATGCGTCGAGCGGGATGAGCCGCACCACGGAGCGACTCTTCCCCGAGCGCGTGCTCTCGCGCGCGTTCCCGCGCACCTTCCGCCTCGCGCTCCTCGACAAGGATGTCGGAATCGCGGCCGGCGTCGCGCGCGAGCAGAAGGTGCCATCGCCGCTGCTCCAGCTCACGAGCGAGCTCTTTCGCGCCGCGCACGCCATGCTCGGCGAGGAAGCCGACCACGTCGAGGCGGTGAAGCTGATCGAACAGTGGGCGGGAGTCGAGATCAAGTGACGGCTGCCGCGATCAAGCCGCACGCGGTGGGCGCGCCGAGCGTCGACGCGATTCGCGCGAGCTTCCCCGCGCTCGAACGCGTGCACGGCGGGCATCGCGTCGCCTACTTCGATGGGCCGGGCGGAACGCAGGTGCCAAGCACCGTCGTCACGGCAATGGCCGACTACCTGCTGCACCACAACTCGAACTCGCACTGGGCCTACCCGACGAGTCTCGAAACCGACGTGATCATCGACGCGGCGCGCGAAGCAGCCGCGGACTTTCTCAACGCTGCGCCGAACGAGGTCGCCTTCGGCGCGAACATGACGTCGCTCACCTTCTCGCTCTCGCGCGCGCTCGCGCGCGCGATGGCTAAGGGCGACGAGATCGTCGTCACGGAGCTCGATCACCACGCGAACGTCGCGCCGTGGGTACGCCTTGTGGCCGAGCGCGGCGTGATCATCAGGACGGCGACGATGGATGTGGCCACGGGCACGCTCGACTGGGCGAGCCTCGAGCAGCAGTTCGGCGCGCGCACGAAGCTGCTCGCGATCGGCGCATCATCGAATGCGCTCGGCACGATCAATGACATCGCGCGTGCGACGAAGCTCGCGCACTCGCACGGCGCTCGGGTCTTCATCGATGCCGTCGCGTATGCGCCGCACACGCTCATTGATGTCCGCGCCATCGACTGCGACTTCCTCGCGTGCTCTCCCTTCAAGTTCTACGGCCCGCACCTGGGAATGCTCTACGGCAAGCACGAGCTGCTCTCCGAGCTCGACGTCGCGAAGCTCGCGCCCGCGCCCGCGCAGGCGCCCGATCGCTGGGAGACGGGGACGTTGAACTTCGAGGCGCTCGCGGGGACGACGGCCGCCATCGACTTCATGGCGTCGCTCGACGCCGGGAGCGGCACCGGCGACTCCCGCCGCGCGCGGCTCGCGAGCGCGTATGACTCGATGCACGAGCGCATCGAGCCGATTTTCGCATCGCTCTGGCATGGCCTCGCCGCCGTTCGTGGCGTGAAGCTCTTCGGGCCGCCGCCGAGCGCTCTGCCGCGCTCGCCGACGGTGTCGTTCACGGTGTCCGGCGTCGACTCGCGCGCGGTCGCAACGCGACTCGCGAACGAGTACGGCGTCTTCGCCAGCAACGGGAATTTCTACGCGGCAACCATCGCGGAGCGCTACGGGATCAGCGGCTCCGGATGGGTGCGTGCGGGATGCGCGTGCTACACCACCGCCGAAGAGGTCGAGCGGCTGGTGAGCGGCGTCCGCGCTATTTCGTCGCCGTCGTAGCCTTCGCCGGCGCGGCCGGCTTCACGCTCGAGACGAACGGCTTCTTCCGCGACACTTCCTTCTTCTCGAGGGCACTGAGAAACGGCTCGTACACCGAGCCCGGATTCCAGAGCACCCAGCCGTCGTAGCCCGCATCGTACACGGCGCGCTTCTGCTCGAGCAGCTCGCTCGCCCCGTACTTCGGCGTCATCCCCTTGAGCGAGAACGCCTGCAGCCACGGGCGCACGTGGTTCCCCACATTCACGCCGATCTTGAGATCGCGCTCGTGCGCGCGGTGGATCGCCGCGAAGACGATCTTGTACGGCTCCGCGTTCGGCTTCTCGACGCCGAATGATCCGTGCGGATAGTGCGACGGATACACCATCGGCAGCAGCACGTCGCTGTGCGGCGCGAGCTCCTCCCACTGCTGCCCGATCTCGAGCGCGCCAGGCACCGTCGTCACCAGCCCGAAAATATCTGCGGTGCAGCGAGCACCGGCCGCGTGCACGCGTGGGCACGCCGCCTTGAAGAACTCGCCCAGTGCGTGCGGCTTCGTCACGCCGTTCGCGTCCTTGAACACCTGCTCGGGCAGGCTTTTGTATGGCTCGGGAAAGCGGATGTAGTCGAACTGCACCTCGCCGAAGCCCATCTTCGCCATCTCGACTGCTACGCGCACGTTGTATTCCCAGATCGCGTGGTCGTAGGGATCCACCCACGTCAGCCCCTTCTTGTCGCGCCACGGCGTGCCATCGGTCTTCCGAATCACGTGATCGGGATTGTTGCGCGCGGCCACCGAGTCCTTGAACGTCACCATCCGCGCGATGGCCAGAATGTGGTGCGCGTGCAGCGTGTCGAGCAGCTCCTTCACGTGCGGCACCTTCCCTGCATTTCCTGCGTTGCGCTTCACCATTGAGTCCGCGCTCTCGAAGTTGAGCCCGAACTCATCCTTCATGTCGATCACGAAGGCGTTGATCTCCGTCGAGTCTGCAATCGCTACGAGCTCGTGCATCCGCTTCGGGCTCTGCGAGGCCCACCGGTTCACGTACAGCGCGCGCACGATCTGCGAGTCGTCCGCGAACGGCGTCGCGAGCGTGTCTGCCTTCGCGGGCGCGGTCTTGGCGGTGGTGTCTACGACGGTGCCGGCAGCGGCAGCCGTGGCATGGGTCGACTCTTGGGCGACGGTCGTACGTTTTCCTTCACCTGCGCCGCATGCCGCGAGCGTCAGGATAAGGAGGGGAATGCTGCGCATGTCGTGGAGTGTGCTCTGCTGAGGGATGGCGCTGCGACGTTGCGACGCGGCGACGGTAAACTACGACGAAGCTGCCGCTTCCGTCACACGCTATATTCCGCACCGCATGCCACGCCTCCTGCCCTTCGCACTTCTCCTCGCCGTTGCCGCCTGCCGGCAGCCGGCCAGGACGCCGCCATCGGGCGAATTCCTCGTCCTCGCCGGCGACTCCACCTTCTGGGTGCACACGGGCGCGGAGGGGATCCGCGCGCGCGGGTCGCCGCTCCACCTCGCGCGCTACCGGGGTCGCTTCTACGAGGTCTACATCACCGATGACGACCGCTCCTACACGGATGCGCTCATCATCGGCCAGCAGATGTATCGCCGCGATCTCCTCAGCGACGACTCGGCCCTCGTCTTCGAGGACACGACCATCAGCCACATCGCCCGCTGGTACGGCCGCTCGCATCCGAGCGACCATCCCCTCGAGGAGGACGATGATCCTGAGGCCGAGCCGCACGTCACGGCGCAGAGCGAGCTGAATACCATCGCGCAGCACGCCCAGTATCTCTCCTACGAGTACAAGGCGGATCTCACCGTAACGGGAAGCGAGGAGTGGCACATCGCGCGACGAGGCGTCGTCGATCTGCGCGACGCCGCCGCGCCCACGGTCTCCGACATCTTTGGGACGAGCAACGGCCAGTACATTCTCCGCCGCGGCCGCACGCTGTTCGCAGAGGCGCGCGACTCGCTGCGCGCATCACGCGACTCCATCTCGCACGAGGCCGCGCGCGCGATCGGCGACTTCCGCTTCGATGACGCGAGCTTCAACATCGCCGAGGTGAACGGCGAGCCCGCGGTGAAGTTCTACGCGCCGGGGCACGGTGCGCGCGCCGGCGGATACGCGCTCCCGCTCCCCCCCATTCCCGTGGCCGCGCCCGGATGGTGGGAGGATGCGCGCGACGGGCTCCCGCTGTCCGGCGGCGCCACCGACATCGCCTGGAAGCACGCGGGCTACCGCGTCATCGCACGCCCCACGCACAGCGACAGCGCGCTGCTCTCGCTCGTCGACAGCACCGGTCGCGAGTGGAAGATCGCCGCGCTCCCCGCGCTCCCGCGGCGCATCTTCTGGGTGGACAGCGCGAGCGCCGACAGCGCGACGCGCCGTGCGCTCGCGCGCGCCTTCGACGAGGCGGCCCTCTACTCCGATGATGTGCGCGCCGCGTCCGCGCATCGCCCGCCCGCGCGCGCGCCGAAGCTTCGGCTCGCATCCGCCGCGCGCCCGCGTCCGCACGCAGCCGCCCGTCGCTCGAGGTCCAAACGATGACCGCAGCCGCGAAAACACCGCGACAGTCCGAGGCGGTGATCGCCGATCTCATGATGCCGCAGCACGCGAACGGGCTGCGCGTTCCCTCCGTGTTCGGCGGAGTGATCATGAGCATGGTCGATCGATGCGCCGCACTGAGCGCGATGCGCCACGCCGGCGGTCAGGCGACCACGCTCTCGATCGACAAGATTCTCTTCAAGGAGCCCATCTGGGTGGGCGAGCTCGTGGAGATCCGCTCGCGCGTCGTGTTCGTGGGCCGCACCTCGATGGCGGTGCTCGCCAACGTTTACGCGGAGAACATCACGCAGGGCACGCGCCGCCACGCGAATGAGTGCTGGCTAACCTTCGTGCATCTGGGCGCCGACGGAAAACCGGCGGCGGTGCCGCAGCTGACGCTCGAGACGGCCGAAGATCGCCTGTTACATGAGGTGGCCGAGCGCCGGCGCGCGCAGTCGCTGGCGGAGCGGCGCTGAGGCTACGACCGCCCAGCGGTTTTCATCTCGCGCTCGCGGGCACTCCTCGTGTTGCCCGTCTCTCGGCTCGCTGAGCATTGGCCTTGCTCAGGCGATTACCCTTCCACTGGCGCTCTTCGCGGCACAAGGTCCTCTAACGCTTCGGTTCGTGAGCGCGACGGAAATCCACGCTAGCGACAATACCACCGATCATGGTTCGTGCCCGTTCAAGTCCGGCGCGCGCCCACCGACACTGAATAGGTGTCCGTCATGGCTGCAGGACTAGCCTCCCGCGAAGAACAGCGATCGCGATGGAAATGGCTCTCGTCTCTGAGAGAGCACTCCTTCGCCATTGGCGCGCTTGCTATCTACGCGGTGTTTCGTGCCCTGGTGAATTCCGGGCGCATGACCGAGCAGGGCACGATCGCGTTCGATTGGCTGATTTTCGTCGTGGCAAACGCGTGCGTGGCGTATTGGTCGTTTCGCGCCTGGGCGGTTTCGCGCGATGAGCCCGCGACGCATCGCGCGTGGTTGATCATCGCCATCGCCGCGATTGGCCAGACGATCGGCTCGGCGGCCGAAACAACGCTCCAGATCCTGTACAATCAGATCGCCTTGCCGCTGTGGATTCACCTGGACTTCGTCCTGGTGTACGTGCTCGTCATCGCGGGGTTGCTCTCGTTTCCGATCGCGCCCCGACGACGCGCTGATCGCATCACGCTGTCCTTCGACATAGCGACCGTCGCCCTCAGCGGGGTGATGATCTTCTGGTTCTGGAGCGTCCGTAGCGGAGCCTTCGAGCCCTCCACGACGCTCGCCAGCAAGGCGATCGTCATTGGCTATCCGTCCGCGGATCTTGCAGTGCTCCTCACCGCCGCGATTCTGCTGGTGCGCTCCGCGGATAACCGCAGTCGCACCATTTTCGGATACTTCGCGCTCGGCTACCTGTGCTCGTCGATCTCCGACTTCTGGTATGGCTATCTGCAGATGTCGCCAGGGTACCAGCGCAATACCGGACTCGATGTTTGCTGGTTTGCGGCAGTCGTGCTCCCAATCTTCGCAGCCGCAACGCAGCTGCAGCACTCGGCACGGAAGGGCGCGCCGAGGCGAGAGGCAGCGAGGTGGATGGCGGAAATTCCGTCCATTGCAGTGGCGCTCGCCTTCGGAATGCTCTTTCTCGCGATCCGCGACAATCGAGAGGACGTGGAGGTGCAGCTCGGTGCCGGCGCGTTCGTGATGACCGTGCTCGCGATAGCCCGCCAGCGCATCTCGGCGCGCGACGCCACGCGCTTGTGGAGCGAGCGGGCCGCGCGCGATGCGCGTTTTCGCGCGCTCGTGCAGCACTCGAGTGACGTCGTCGTGGTGCTCGATTCGTCGTTGCGCGCAAGCTACGTGAGTCCCGCAATCCAGGGCGTGCTCGGGCTCGACGCCGAGCTGGGGCTGGGCCGCACTTTTGTCGAGTGGGTTACGCCTGAGGACCGCCCGATGGCCGCCGAGCTTCTCGCGCGTGTGGCCTCGAGGCCACACGCGCGAGAAGCTCGGCGGCCATCGGGCGGTCCTCAGGCGTAACCCACTCGACAAAAGTGCGGCCCAGCCCCAGCTCGGCG
>PLMM01000364.1 GCA_003142495.1 Gemmatimonadota bacterium
GAAGAACATCTCGAGGGGCTGGGGAGCCTCGAGGGCGTAATGCGGGAGGAGTCGGAGCTCTTCGACGGGGCGAAGGTGGCGGTGGTGCCCGCCTCGCAGCCGGAGATCGCGGCGGCGGCGCAGGGACGAGCGGCGCGCGTCGTGAGCGCGGGGCTAAACTCGGGCGATGTGCGTGCCACCACGTGGCGCGCAGGCGCCGACGGACTCGGCGAGATCGAGATCGATGGCGTCACGGTCCGTCCTCCCGCCAGAGGCGCGCACAACCTGCGCAACGCGATGCTCGCCCTCGCGGTCGCGCGCGAGCTTGGCCTCTCGATGGAGGACGCCGCGCGCGGCATCGCGCGCGCGACTTTTCCGTCCATGCGCATGGATGTCGGGCAGATCGGGAAGGGGCGCGCGACGCTCATCAACGACGCGTACAACGCCAGCCCCGCCTCGATGCGCGCGGCCATCGACGTGCTCGCGGCGACGGGATCGGGGCGGCAGCGCGTGGCGGTGCTTGGCACGATGCGGGAGCTCGGCGCGCACGCGCCCCGGCTGCACGAGGAGGTCGCGCGCGCGGCGCTCGCATCGCCGGTGGAGATTGTGGCCGGAATGGGCGAGATTGGCGAGGCGCTGCGCGCGGTCGGGTCGAGCGATGCGCGCGTCGTCGTCGCCGCGGATGTCGATGAGCTGTGGAAGGCGCTGGAGCCCCGCCTGGCGCCCGACGCCGTCATCCTTCTCAAGGCTTCGCGCGGCGTGAAGCTCGAGCGGCTCGTTCCACCTCTCACCGAGTGGGCAAATCGTTAGTGCTCTACCATTTCTTCACGCCGCTCGTCGGCAGCTGCCGCCTCTGCATCATCTTCAACGTCTTCAACTACATCACCTTCCGCTCCGCCGGCGCGGCGGTGACGGGGCTGTTGATGGCCTTTGTAGTTGGGCCGTTCATCATCCGGCGGCTGCGCTCCATGAAGGTTCGTCAGGTGATCCGCGCGGGCACGCCGGATAGCCACCAGGAAAAGTCGAGCACGCCGACGATGGGTGGCGTGATTTTTCTCATCGCGGGACTCGTCGCAACGCTGCTCTGGATGCGGCTCAACAACCGCTACGTGTGGATCGCAGTGATCGCGACCGCGTGGATGGGGTGCATCGGTTTCGTCGACGACTACCTCAAGCTCAAGCAGCAGCGCGAGGGGAAGAAGAACGAGGGGCTCGTCGAGCGCTACAAGCTCGTCGGGCAGATCACGCTCGGAATCGCGCTCGGGCTCGCGCTCTGGCTCTCGCCGCTCTCGAATCTGCCGGGCGCCTCGACGACAATTCCCTTCTACAAGTACGTGCTCGTCGTTCCGGTGTTCGCGTGGCTGTACGTGCCGTGGGTGGCCTTCGTGCTCACGGGCACGAGCAACGCCGTGAATCTCACCGATGGACTCGACGGCCTCGCCACCGGTCTCGCCTCGATCGCCTTCGCGACCTTCGCCATCTTCGCCTATCTCATCGGCCGCTTCGACGCGAGCCAGTACCTGCAGATCTATTACCTGCGCGGCTCCGGCGAGCTGACGGTGTTCTGCAGCGCGCTGGTCGGCTCGCTCATCGGCTTCCTCTGGTACAACACGCATCCGGCCGAGGTATTCATGGGCGACACGGGCTCGCTCGCGCTTGGCGGCGCGCTCGGCGCGGTCGCGATTCTCTTGAAATCAGAGTTTCTGTTGCTGCTGGTCGGCGCGGTGTTCGCCGCGGAAACGGTATCAGTGATCATCCAGCGTTCGGTGTTCAAGTATCGGGGCCGGAAGTACGGCTTCGACTACGCGAAGGCGCATCGAGCATTCCTGCGAGCGCCGCTGCACCACCACTTCGAGCTCAAGGGGTGGCCGGAGTCGCAGGTGGTCGTGCGCTTCTGGATCCTCGGGATTCTCTCGGCGCTCGTGGCCCTCAGCACGCTGAAGCTGCGATGATCAAAGCGGAGTGGAAGGCGGGCGAGGCGGCGGTGGTGGGGCTCGGACGAAGCGGCGTTGCCGCGTCGCTGCTGTTGGCGCGACAGGGCGTGCGCGTGTACGCCTCTGACGGCGGCAGCGATGCCACCGCAACGGCGGGCGCGGCGAAGCTGAGCGCGGCGGGGATCGATGCGAAGGCGGGCGCGCACGACCTCGAGCGCATCGCGCGCGCGGTGGTCGTGGTCGCGAGCCCTGGGGTTCCGCCGGACGCGCGGCCGCTCGCCGCCGCGCGCGCGGCCGGCATTCCGATCGTGAGCGAGATCGAGGTCGCGCTCCGCGCGCTCGACGGCGTGCGCTACATCGCGATCACCGGCACGAACGGGAAGACGACCACCACCGCGCTGATCGGCCATCTCCTTCGCACGATCGGCAAGCGCGTGGCCGACGCGGGGAACATCGGGACACCGCTCACGGAGATCGCGCTCCGCGACGATCGCCCCGAGTGGATCGCGCTCGAGCTCTCGTCGTTCCAGCTGCACGATACGCCGAGTGTGGAGCCGACGGTGGGGGTGCTGACGAACCTCTCGCCGGATCATCTCGACCGGTACGCGAGCGCGAGCGAGTACTACGCGGACAAGGCGTTGCTCTTTCGCAACGCGAGCGAGAAGTCGACGTGGGTGCTCAATAGCGACGATGAGCTCGTGCTCGCGATGGCCGACGGCGTGGCGGGCGCGCATCGCGGCTTCGGGATCACCAGCGCCGGCGCGGAGATGACGTGCGCCGATGGTGAGATTCGCTGGAATGGCTCGAAGATCCTCTCGCGCGCGGAGCTTCCGCTGCTCGGTGATCACAACGTGATGAACGCGATGGCGGCGTCGCTCGCAGTGATCGCCGCGGACCCCGCGTACTCGAGTCGGCGCGCGCTCGCGCGCATCGCGGATGGGCTTCGCTCGTTTCGCGCGCCGCCGCACCGCCTCGAGATCGTGGGCGAGCGCGGAGGCGTGCTCTGGATCAACGACTCGAAGGCGACCAACATCAGCTCGACGCAGGTCGCGATCGACGGGATGACGCGCCCCACCGTGCTCCTGCTCGGCGGGCGCCACAAGGGGGAGCCGTACACGGCGCTCGCGAACGGGCTCAGGAAGCACGCGCGCGTGGTGCTGGCGTACGGGGAGTCGGCGCCGATCATCGAGCAGGATTTGGCGGGCGTCGTCCCGGTGGAGCGGTTGGGGAACGACTTCGCGGCCGTCGTCGCGCGGGCGCGCGCGCTCGCGAAGCCGGGCGACGTGGTGCTCCTGTCGCCTGCGTGCTCGAGCTACGACATGTTCCGGAACTACGAAGAGCGCGGCGCCGCCTTCCGCCGCCTCGCCGGCGCGGCGTGACGACGTCGCCGCCCGCCGTCCGCGAGCGTTGGCGGATGACGCTCGAGGCGCGCGCGCTGATCATCGTTACCGGCGTCATTCTCGCCTTCGGGCTCGCGGTGCTCTACAGCGCGAGCGCGCTGGCCGCCGTGCTCGAGCATCACACCAACACGTACTACCTCGTGCGCCAGCTCTCGGGCGTCGCGATTGGCGTAGTGCTCTTCGCGATCGCCGCCAAGATCGACGCCGAGCGATGGCGCGGCTGGGCATGGCCGATTCTCATCCTCGCGATCGTGCTGCTGCTCATCCCCGTGCTCCCCGTGCCGCACTACATCGCACCGCGCTTTCACGGGTCGCGCCGCTGGGTGAATGTCGGCTTTCTCTTTCAATCGTCGGAGTTCGCGAAGCTCGCGTGCATCATCTGGACAGCGATGCTCATCGTGAAGAAGGGGGACAAGCTGCGACGACTCACGAAGGGGCTGCTCCCCTTCGTCCTCATCCTCGGCCTCCTCAACATCCTCGTCATCCTCGAGCCCGATCTCTCGATGGCGATGACGTTCACGCTGATCATGGGGATCATGCTCTTCGCGGGCGGCGTGCGCATCGGGCACGTCATCTTCCTCGGGATCATCGCCATCCCGCTGCTCTGGCGCGAGGTGGAGAAGATGCAGTACGCGCTGCTGCGCATGACGAGCTTCCTGAATCCGGGCGACGCGCCGGTGCAGGCGGGGTACCAGCTCAAGCAGTCGCTGATCGCCGTGGGCTCTGGAGGGCTGTTCGGCGTCGGCTTCGGGATGGGGCGTCAGCAGCTCGGCTTCGTCCCCTTTCCCTACAACGACTTCATCGGCGCGAACATCGGCGAGGAGTGGGGCTTCCTCGGCATCCTCTTCGTCACGCTCGTGTTCGTCGCGTACGGATGGATCGGCTTCCGGATCGCGAAGCAGGCGCGCACGACCTTTCAGCAGCTGCTCGCGATCGGGATCACCTTCATGACGGTGAGCACGGCCTTTCTGCATCTGGGCGTCGTGATCGGGCTGCTGCCGACCACGGGGCTCACGCTGCCATTCGTGAGCTTTGGCAGAACGAATCTCGTGATGTCGATACTGATGACCGGAATTCTCGTGAACATCGCGAGCACGCGTGAGCGCGTGGTCGGCGAGCACGCGACGAATCCACTCGAGCGCGCGGCCGCGTGACCGTGCGCGTGGTGTTCGCCGGCGGCGGCACGGGCGGGCATCTCTATCCGGGGCTCGCGATCGCGCGCGCACTCGTGAAGCTCGCGCCCGAGGTCGAGCCGTTCTTCGTCGGCGCGATGCGCGGCATCGAGCGCGACGTGTTGCATAAAACGGAGTTCGCGCATCTGCTCCTCGACCTGCATCCGATCTATCGCCAGCAGCCGTGGCGAAGCTGGCGCACCGTACGCGGCTTCGGGAGCGCGTGGGGCGCGCTCGCGCGCGAGAATCGCGCGCATAAGCCGGCGACGGTGATCGGCACAGGCGGCTACGCGTCCGGAGCGGCGCTCGCGTTCGCGGTCGCGCACGGAATTCCGATCCAGCTGCAGGAGCAGAATTCGGTGCCTGGCATCACCACCCGTTTTTTCGCGCGGCGCGCGCGCGCCGTGTATCTCGGCTATCCCGAGGCGCGCGCGAGGCTGCATCCGGGCGCGCACACGCAGCTTTTCGACAGCGGGAATCCGATCGAGCCGCCGCCGGTACCGCGTCCGTCTCGCGAGGAGACGCGCGTGCAATGGGGCTTTCCCGCGAGCGGAGGACACGTGCTGCTCGCCTTTGGCGGGAGCCAGGGCGCGCGTCCGCTCAACGATGCGATCGCGTCGCTGCTCGATGCCGGGCTGCCGCCCGGACTCTTTCTGATCTGGGCGACGGGGAAGGGTTGGTATGACGGCTACGCCAAATACGAGTCGCCGAACGTGCGCGTGCGTCCCTATCTCGCGCCGATTCAGAACGCGTACGCCGCGGCGGATCTCGCGCTCACCCGCGCCGGCGCGCTGACCGTCGCCGAGCTGTGCGCGTGGGGAATTCCATCGTTGCTCGTGCCGCTGCCGACCGCCGCCGCGGACCATCAGCGAGCGAATGCGCGCGCGCTCGAGGCGGCCGGTGCGGCCGAGATGCTCGAACAGGAAACGCTCTCTCCACGATTGCTGGGCGATGCGTTGGCGAGGTTGCTCGACGCACCGAACAAGCTCGCCGCAATGGCAGAGTCCGCTACTCTTCGCGGGCGACCCGATGCGGCGGAGCGCATTGCCAGATGGATACTTACGATAGCACAGCTCAAGTCGGTTGACACTTGAGCCGGTCATCCCGTCCGCGCTATATTGCTCGTGCCGCATGACACTTTTCGACGCCTACGATCATCGCCCCGTCCACTTCGTCGGCATCACCGGCGCAGGGATGAGCGCGCTCGCCGAGCTGCTCGCTCGACGAGGGATTTCCGTCACCGGGTGCGATGCGAGCCCCAACAAGAACGAGGCGCTCGAGCAGCTCGGCAT
>PLMM01000175.1 GCA_003142495.1 Gemmatimonadota bacterium
GCGAAAAGACTCGGGCGTGCCCACCGGCGCTGTCGGGCTGATCACGAGCGCGACGCAGGCGGATGAGATCGTGCGCACGGGGAAGGCGGACGTCGTGCTGCTCGCGCGCGAGGAGCTGCGCGACCCGTACTTCCCGCTGCACGCGGCGAGGGAGCTCGGTGCGGATGTGGAGTGGCCGAAGCAGTATTTGCGGGCAAAACTCTAGTCGCGCAGATCGCTGGCGCCGCTACCGCCCGCGCGCCAGCGACAACAGATCGTTCAACACCCCGCTCGCCGTCACGTCCGGTCCCGCGCCCGGCCCGGTGATCACCATCGGGTTCGCCTTGTAGCGATCGCTCACGAACACGAACTGATTGTCCGTTCCGCGCAGCGACGCCATCGGGCTCGATGCGTCGGCGACCACGAGCCCGACGCGCACCTTCCGCGCGCTCGACGTCGCCTGGTAGCGCAGCACGCCGCCGCGCGCCGCCGCCCTCGCCACGCGCGCGCCCCACGCATCGTCGAACTTCTCGAGGCTCGCGAGAAACTTCTTGAGCGGCATCCGCACCGCCTCGGGCGCCACGAGCGACTCCACCTTCACGTCGCTCATCTCGCCCTCGTAGCCGAGCAGCCGCCCGAGGATGAGCGCCTTGCGCGCGACGTCCATCCCCGAGAGATCATCGCGCGGATCCGGCTCCGTGTAGCCACGAGCCATGGCATCGCGCAGCGCGGCCGAGAACTTCTTCCCGCGTCCGAGCTCGTCGAACAGAAAGCCCAGCGTCCCCGACGGACACGAGTCGATGCGCCGCACGCGATCGCCGGACTCCACGAGCTTCGCATACGTGTCGAGCACCGGCAGCGCCGCGCCCACCGTCGTCTCCGCGCGAATGCGCGCGCCGTGCTCCTCCGCCAGCTCGCGCAGCGCGCGCACGCTCGCGCGCGCGCCGCTCAACGGGCGCTTGTTCGCCATCACGATATCCATCCCCGCCCGCACCGCATCCATCAAGAGCGGCGTCGTCTCCTCCGCCGTGACATCGATGCACACCGGGCGCGAGAGCGCGTGACGACCGATGAAGGTGAGCGACGCGGCCGTCGTCGATGCGCGCGCACCGGGAAGCGTCGCGATCCCGCGCCCCGCGCGCTTCTCCGCGCTCGCGTTGGCGAGCCGCGCCGCCGAGATCCCGGCCGGGTCGAAGAGATAGCCGCTGCGGTCGATGATCCCGACCACGCGCGGCGCGCCGCTCCGGCGCCCGTTGCGCGCGATGTGCGTCGCCACGCGCTGCCCGATCGCGCCGAAGCCGAGGAGTACGGCGTCGACGTGCGCGCCACCGGTCGCGCCGCCGCCGCCGATGCGATCGAGCTGGAATGCCGCGTGAATGCGGCGCAGCGCGGCGACACCATTCGCCGCGTCGACCACCACGGAGAGGTTGAGCTCCGACGACCCCTGCGCCAGCGCGACGACGTTGATTCCCGCGCTCGAGAGCGCGCCGAACGCGCGCGACGCCGTTCCCGGCACGTCGCCGATCCCGAGCCCCACGATCGCGATCGTCGCCACATCGTCACGCGATGTCACGCTGTCGATCTCGCGATTCGCAATCTCGTGACGGAACTCGTGCGACAAACCCGTGCGTGCGCGCGCGGCCGCCGTCGCGGGCACGCTGAAGCAGATCGAGTGCTCGGACGACGCCTGCGAGATGAGCGACACCGAAATCCCCTCGCGCTGCAACGTGCCGAAGGTGCGCGCCGCGATGCCCGGAACACCGAGCATCCCGTTTCCAGCGACGGTGATCATCGCCTGGTCGGCCGAGATCGAGAGCGCCTTCACCGGGAATCGCTGCACCATGCGACGCGACGACACCTCGGTGCCTTGAGACTCCGGATTCGCGAACGGCCGCACGTACAACGGCATCGCGCGCCGCGTGAGCGGGATGAGCGCGCGCGGATGCAGCACCTTCGCGCCGTAGTACGCGAGCTCCGCCGCCTCGCGCGGGTGTAGCTGCGCGATCACGCTCGTGTGCGGCACGAGCCGCGGGTCGCTCGTGAGCAGCCCCGGCACATCCTTCCACAGCGACACCGCCCGCGCGTTGAGCGCACGCGCAAGCAGCGTCGCGGAGAGATCGGAGCCGCCGCGGCCGAGCGTCGTCACCGCGCCACCAGCGCTCACGCCGAGGAATCCCGGAACGATCGCGATCTCGCCGCGCGCGAGCAGCGGGCGGATCACGGCGCGCGCCGCACGATCGGTGGCCGCGAGATTGGGCGTCGCCGCGCCGAACGCGTCGTCGGTGTGGATGACCTTCGTCGCGTCGACGTAGCGCCCCTTCACGCGCGCGGCGCGCAGTGCCGCGGCGACGAGCGTCGCGCTCAATCGTTCCCCGCGCGCCACGATGAGATCGGTGGTACGCGGCGTGAGCTCGCGCACCGCGTCGAGTCCGCGCACGAGCGTGTCGAGCTCCTGGAAGGATTCGCCGATCGCGCGCACGACCTCCACGCGCTGGCTCGCGCCGCGCAGCACCGCGCGCGCGACATCCACATGCCGCGCGCGCAGCCGCGCCGACTCCCTGAGCGCCCCCGCGACATCACCCACCACCGCGCGCTTCGCGATGTCGAGCAGCGCGTCCGTCACGCCGGCCATCGCCGAGAGCACGACCACGGTCGGCTCGGCGCGATGGCTCACAATCAACGCGACCGCGTGTCGTACCGCGGTCGCATCGGCTAGAGAAGCCCCACCAAACTTGTGTATTTGAGGTCGACGCGCTCGTTGCGACATTCGGGAATGTCGCGCCATCGAGCGCGCCCGGCAAGAACGAGAAAGCGCCCCCGATGACCAGTGCTGGTCTCCGGGGGCGCTCGTTCGAACTACTTCAATGCTGCGACGGCGTGCTTACGCGGCCCACTCGTCGTGCAGCGTCGCCGCCGCATCGTGCGCGCGGAGCGACTTGAGCGCACGGTCGCGCAGCTGACGCACACGCTCGCGCGTGACGCCGAAGAGCTTCGAGATCTGGTCCAGCGTCATCGGCTCATCTTCAAGGCCGTAGTACATGACGAGGATACGACGATCGCGCGGCGGCAGCTGCTCGAGCGCGCGATACAGCGCCGCACGACGCGACTCGTCTTCGGCGCTCGAGAGTGCATCGTAGCCCTCTCCCGACGCTTCGGACGCGACCACGCTCGCGAGCGTCTGCCCATCACGCTCACCACGCGCGCCACCGAGCGGCTCATCCAGCGAACGCTCCGGAGTGACGACGCCGAGCAGGCTCTGAACGACATCGGGCGCGAGTTGCGCAACCTTGCCGATTTCATCCGGCGTCGGCTCGCGGCGCAGGGCGTCGCGAAGCGCCGCCTGTGCACGCGTGACGCGCGTCAGATCACCGGTGCGATTCAACGGCAGGCGAATCGCGCGGCCGTGCGTCGCAATCGCTGCGAACACCGCCTGACGAATCCACCACACCGCGTAGCTGATGAAGTTGACGCCGACGTTCGGATCGTACTTGTCGGCCGCGCGAACGAGACCAGCGTTTGCTTCGCTGATCAGATCCTCGAGATCGAGTCCACGATTCTGGTACTTCTTCGCGACCGAGAACGCGAAGCGCAGATTCGCCTCGATGAGCTTCTCGCGCGCAGCCTCGCGCTCGGCGCGGCTCCGCTTCTCGTCACGCATTAGGCGGGCGAGTTGCTTCTGGTCCTCCGCGGCGAGTACCGGCATGCGGCCGGTTTCCGCGATGTACAGATCAATGAGGTCAGCGTCACGAAG
>PLMM01000281.1 GCA_003142495.1 Gemmatimonadota bacterium
CTGGGGAATGGGTTTCTCGGACGTTTGACGCGGCAGTGCGCCGATGACGTCGATCATGGCAGCGCCGTCGCAGTTGGACAGTCCCATCGCGACGAAGCGGTCGAACAGCTCTGTTGTGCCGTGCAACCCCGGAAGCAGAATGATCACTGGCGAGCTCACGTCATCACGATCGAGCGAGACCCGCGGCATCGAGCTCGATCGTGATCACCGGCCCGCCCCAGGCGAAGACGACCCGACCTCGGTGGCCCACGCGAAACCCACGCCGCCACGCGCGGCTGCTGAGCCCTGATGCGACGTGATCGATGCAGTCAACGCGTCGACATCATCCGAGGCAACTATCGGATCGGTTACGACCCACCCGAGCGTCGCGATCGCGTCGGAGATGCAGCGAGCGGCGCCAACTGCGCCAAGGACACTCATGCGGCGAGGCTCCGGCGCTCTCCGTTCGCTCCGCGCCGCATCACGGAGCGGCGGTGTACGCGCAGCCGACGCCAGCACACGCGAGCGCGACGAATACTTCGCCGCGTATCAGCCATCGATCTGCGCGCTTCACCCACTGCGCCGAATATTGTCCCGAGATCGTCACGGGTCCATTCGCGCCGCCGAGATGGCCCGCCCAGGTGCCGCTCTCGTATGCGAGCGGCCACTTGGCACTGACGACGACCGCTGTCGGCTCGCGCTGATACACGAGTGCGGAATCGCGATTGCCGTTTGGAGTGACCAGTTGCCGATACGCATCGCGGCCCACGATGAGCTGCCCGAGCCCGCGACGGATCTCGACGTCTTCGGTCCAGTACCCGGCCGCGCGATCGACATCGCCAACGGCGATCGCGGCGTTCTGCGCGGCTCTCGCGCCGCGAATCGCTGCTTCGTCTGCGCTGGTGGCTCGATCACGATCGTGCGCGCCCGTGCAGGCGACGAGGAGGCTGAGCACGATCGGCATCGTTCGTAGATCGCATCTCAGATGACGCATGCAGTGCTCCGTGATTGAATTTCGACGTCACTCTTCGTCGGCGACCTGCTGCCAGAACTCCGGCAGACGGGGAACCGTGCGCAGCGCGGCAACTTTCCGCGAATCGCGGAGCGCTTCGACCATGCCGTGCAGCGTCACTCCGTGCTCCGGGCGGTACGTCACGCGCACCGAGTCATTCGCGCCGACGTCCCCTTCCTCTATGATGCGCAGATACGCGCCCATCCGCGACACGGCCATGAAGCGCTTCGGAAAGTACGGGTCGCCAAGGCGAATGCCGAGCTTGTAGCACGGCAGTCGCGGCTGCGCGACCTCGAGCAGCGTCGAGCCGACACTCCAGCGCTCACCGACGAGTGCCTTCGAGAGATCGAGTCCCTCGGTGGTGAGATTCTCGCCAAACAGCCCGTTAGACGTCTCGATCCCCTGCTCGTCGCGCCAGTAGTCGTAGTCCTCGCGCGCATACGCGTAGACGGCCTTGTCGGGACCGCCGTGCACCGTGCGATCGGCCTGATCGTCGCCGACGAAGTTCACCCCACGAAGCGCGATCCGGCCGTCGACGGAGTGCTTCCAGATGCCGGTGGTCACTCGGCGACCGTGCCACGTGACCTCGCGAATGGTGCCGACGTTCACCGAAATCACACGCGGCGCTGTCACATGCGGTACCGTCTCGCTTGATGTGCGTTTCACTCGCCCGGCACAAAAGTAATGCGTCGTTAGCCCGGCGATATCGGCGCGGCGAATCGCCGTCCAGTATACGGCAGTCCGCAGGCAGGATAGAACGCGTGGGCATCGGCGCGTCGCTCGGCGCTCGTCACAGAGAGGCGCACGCATCCGTGTTGCGCCGCCCAACTCTTTGCCCCGGCGACGAGCAGCTGACCGACGCCGCGCCGTCGCGCCGCGCTCGAGGTGACGAGCGTGGTGATGTAGGCGATGGAGCCTGCTGCGTGAAGCGAGGCGCAGCGTGTGAGACACACGAGCCCGAGAGGAGCGTCCTCGTCATCGACCGCGACGAACGTTGCGCCGCGCCCACCGGACACCGCGGCCAATCGCGACGGCACCTCTGCGCTATCGATCGGATAGCCGAGCTCCGCGAGAAGCGCAGCGATGGCCTCGCTGTCGCGGGCGATCGCTTCGCGAAGGTGAATCGTTGAATCGGCCATGCATACCTCAAGTCGAATCTCGTTTCAGTGAAGCGCATCCGTGAGCGCCCGTGCCTGGGGATTCAGGAAGATGTTCGCGTGCGTGAGGTTCGGACGCCGCGTCAGCGCTCCCCTATCTGCTGCCGCCACATAGCATAGTACAGCCCCTTCTGGGCCAATAGCGCATCGTGATTTCCCGTTTCCAATATCTTCCCGCGCTCGAGCACGTAGATCCGGTTCGCGTGCATGATCGTCGACAGCCTGTGCGCGATCAATATCGTGATCCGTTCGCTCGACGACGGGAGCTCCTTCACCGTTTCGGTGACCTCGTCCTCCGTCAGGGAGTCCAGCGCCGACGTTGCTTCGTCGAAGATGAAGAGCCTCCGGATTCGCAGCAGCGCCCGCGCAATCGAGATGCGCTGGCGCTCGCCGCCCGAGAGCTTCATCCCGCTCTCGCCGATCGTCGCGTCGAGGATCGCCCACCGCATACCCGCCGTAGTCGGATTGCACGCGAGCCTTCACGCGCTCCTCGTGATGACGCCGAA
>PLMM01000426.1 GCA_003142495.1 Gemmatimonadota bacterium
CCGTGAGCGGTACGGCGCGCGGGCTAGCTCACCCGCGCGCCGTACCGCTCACGGCTACGCGGCCGCCGCGCCCGTGAGCTGCGAGGTGCAGTTCGGACAGCGCGTCGCCGCGAGCGGAATCTCCATCGCGCAGAAGGGGCACGACTTGGTCTTCAGCACCGGTGGCGTATCGTGTGCGTGCACGAACTTGTTCACGGAGCGCACGATGAGGAAGGCGCAAAAGCCGATGATCAGAAACGACACGACGTTGTTGACGAAGACACCGTAGTTCAACGTCGTCGCGCCCGCGGCCTTCGCCGCCGCCACCGAGGCATACGGGCCGGCCGCTGCCACGCCGTCCTTCAGCACCACGAACTTGTTCGAGAAATCGATGCCACCCGTTGCGAGGCCGATCGGTGGCATGATCACATCATCGACGAGCGACTTCACCACGGCGCCGAACGCGATGCCGATGATGACACCGATCGCCAGATCGATAACGTTCCCTCGCAAAATGAACGCTTTGAAATCCTTCAGCACGGACAGTCTCCGGGTTGGGGTTGCGGTTGGGGTCGGGCTCATAGCCGCGCGAGTAGGGCGGGTTGCCGGGAATAATGTACGGCATTTGGACGGCGTCGGGGCGTTGGCGAGCTAAGCGGTACTGGTCTTACAGCACGCGCACTCCGCGGCTACTTGACGGGGATGGAAGCGTGGGGCATCTCAGCAGTCCGATTCCTCAACTGAGGTTCTCAATGTCCTCTGCCAATCGCACGCGCGCACTCGTCACGTTCGCCGCCGCGTCGATCCTCGTCATCGCCGCCTGCTCCGATCAAGCACCGCTCGCACCCCGTGTCGACGCGAGCGTCGCCGCGGCATCAGCGCAGTCGTCGCTCGCCAAGGTCGGTTCCGGCCGCAGGCTGATCGCGCTTCGCGACGGCCGCCCCGCAGCCGCGGTCATCGCACGCATCAAGGCACTTGGGGGCACCGTCACGCGCTCGCACGAGGGCGCGGGGCTCGTCGTCGCGACCGGGCTCACGGATGCCGCGGCCGCGACACTCGCGCAGCACGCCGACGTCTCGGATGTGCTGCACGATCGCATCGTGCAGTGGGTGAGGCCAAAGGCGCTCAAGGTCGGATTCGTCACCAGCGATGCGAGCGCGATCGCGTCGGCGCACAGAGGACGCCAGCCCGATGATCAGAGTGGGGCCGAGTTCTTTGCGGAGTTCCAGTGGAACATGCGACAGATTCGCGCGTCGAACGTGTGGCTCCTCAAGGACGGGCATGGCAAGGGCACGACGGTCTGCGATCTCGACACCGGCATCGACCCCACGCACATCGATCTCGCCGGGAAAGTCGATCTCAACATCAGCACGTCGATGGTCGTGACGGAGCCCGACATCCTCGACCACAACGGACACGGCACGTTCGTCTCGAGTCAGATCACGACGAACGGATTGGGGATGGCATCGGTGGCGCCCGAGGCGACACTCTGTCAGGTGAAGGTGCTCGACCAGACGGGATCGGGGCTGCTCTCCGACGCGATCGCCGGCGTGATCTACGCGGCCGACGCGAAGGCCGACGTCATCAACATGAGCTTCGGCGCGTACTTCACGCTGGCCGATCCGGACTTCCGCCAGATCACGCAGGACTTCCAGCGCGCCGTCAACTACGCGCACAAAAAGGGCGTCACGCTGATTGCCGCCGCCGGCAACGGCGATTCGCTCGGCGTCGGCATCGACCTCGCCACCGATCAGCGGAGCCTCTTCGAGCTCCCTGCGCAGCTCGATAACGTCATCAGCGTCGGCGCGACTGCACCGCACGCGCAGCAGCCCGGCACCTTCGACAATCTCGCGTCGTATTCGAACTACGGATATCCGGGCGTCGACGTGTTTGCTCCCGGCGGCGACTTCACCGACGGCAGCGTGATCGAGGATCTCATCATCGGCGCGTGCAGCAGCTACTCGGATCCGGGGTGCGCGGATGGCCAGACGTACTCGATCGGCGCGGGCACGAGCTTCGCCGCGCCGCTCGTGACGGGAGAGGCTGCGATCATCGAGTCGGATACGCCGGGGCACAAGGCGGATCTCGATGGCTGCATCTTCCATAGCTCCGACAAGCTGAGCCGCAACGTCCCGAATCGCATCTTCGGTTTCGGGCGCATCGACGTGCTTGGCGGGATTCACTGCAGGCGCATCGACTGATCGGGAGATGGGGCCGCGGGCGAGCGACGAGCTCGTCCGTGGCTACCGCAGGGGCATGGAGCGTGCACCCGTGTACCTTCTCATCACCAGCGGTCGCAGGAACCACCCGGCCATCACTGCACCGTGCACGCTGACACACTCGGCCCTGGAGCCACGACATGCCACTGAAGAACGCCGAGGTCGTATCGATTCTGAATGAGTTGATCGAGACCTGCGAAGATGGACTGCACGGATTCACGACCGCGAGTAAAGCGGTGGACAACGTGTCGGCGAAGGCGCTGTTCGCGTCGCGGCTGCCGAACATTTTGCGCGGCGAGTCGGAGTTGAAGGCGGAGGTACGACGGCTTGGCGGCGATCCCGACAAGCGCGGCACGATCGCGGGCGCGCTGCACCGCGGATGGATCGATCTCAAGAGCGCGGTGACGGGAAAGAACGAAGAGGCGATCGTGATGGAGTGCGAGCGCGGCGAAGAGCACGCGGCGCACGTCTACGAGGACGCGCTGCAGAAGGATCTTCCGTACGACACGAGGGCGATCATCGAGCGCCAGTATCGCGGCGTCGTCGAGAACCTCGGGCGCGTGCGCGCGCTGAGCAAGAGCGCGCCGGCCAGCGCGCCTGATAGCAGCAGCGCTTCAACGGGCCGCCCACCCGAGAGTGAGAGTCGTCCGTCTTTGTGATTCGGATGTGACGGCGAGAGCGAGTGCCCGCAGTGCGAGAGCTTTCGCGCTGCGGGCACTTTCACATGAGCCTCTTGCCACGCGACGAGCGCACGGCTAATTCGGGTGGTCCCCAATCGCCGAGGCTCAGTTGCCGCTCCGTTCGCAGAACCGTCGTCTCTCGCTCACAGCGGCGCGAATCGTTCGCGCCATTCTTTTCTCGGCGATCGCCGCCGGTGCGCTTTCCGCACAGAAGATTTCCTATCCCGGCTCGATCGTGGAGGATTCCGTCACCTGGCACGGGCTGCGGTGGCGCGACATAGGAATCTTTCGCGGCGGGCGCAGCATCGCGGTGGCGGGTTCCGCGAAGCGCCCATTCGAATACTGGATGGGGACGACGGGTGGCGGCGTGTTCAAGACCACCGATGGCGGAAATAGCTGGTCGCCTGCGAGCGACGGGTACTTTGGCGGAACGATCGGTTCGATCGCCGTGAGCGCGTCGAATCCGAACGTCGTGTACGTCGGCACCGGAGAGCACGCGATTCGCGGCAACGTCTCGCACGGCGACGGGATGTTCAAATCCACGAACGCCGGCAAGAGCTGGAGCTACGCTGGGCTCGCCGAGACACAGCAGATCTCGCGAGTGCGCATTCACCCGACCAACCCCGACATCGTGTGGGTCGCGGCGTTCGGCCACGTATGGGGGCCGAGCGGCGATCGCGGTGTGTACAAGACGACGGACGGCGGGAAGTCGTGGCGAAAGGTGCTCTTCCGCAACGACTCCACGGGCGCCGCAGATCTCGCCCTCGATCCCAAGAATCCGGACATTCTCTACGCCACGTTCTGGGAGGCGTATCGGAAGCCCTGGGCGCTGTCGTCCGGCGGCCCGGGGTCGAGCATCTACAAGAGCACCGATGGCGGAGAGCACTGGAAGGAGCTCACGCACAATCCGGGATTGCCACCCGGCGTGCTCGGGCGAATCGGCGTCGAGGTGTCCCCTGCGCGCACGTCGCTCATCTGGGCGCTGATCGAGGCCGACTCGGGCGGGTTGTATCGCTCGGATGATGCCGGCGCAACGTGGCGCTTCATCAATGGTGACAACCGGATTCGCGAGCGTGCATGGTACTACACGCGCATCATGGCGGATCCCGTCGACACGAACCTGCTGTACGCGCCCAACGTGTCGCTGATGAAGAGCACGGATGGCGGCAAGCACTTCACCGTGCTCCGAGAGCCACACGGCGACAATCACGATCTCTGGATCGCGCCGAACGATGGCGCACGGATGATTCAGTCGAGCGACGGCGGCGCGAGCGTGTCGTACACGCGCGGCGAGAGCTGGACGGACCAGGACTATTCGACGGCGCAGTTCTATCACGTCACCACCACGAATCACTTTCCGTATCGCGTGTGCGGTGCACAGCAGGACAACTCCGGCGTGTGTGGCCCGAGTCGCTTTCCCGGCGGCATCCCGCGCAGCGAGTGGTACGATGTGAGTGGCGAGGCCGGCTTCGTTCAGGCGCGCCCGGACGAGCCGGACATCACGTATGGCGGCGACAACAGCGGCACGATCTTTCGCGTCGATCACAAGACGGGCTTCACGCGCTCGATGAACGTGTGGCCGGACAGCCCCGACGGTCATCCGGCGAGCGAAGCCAAGTTTCGTTTTCAGTGGACGGCGCCGCTGCTCATCTCGCCGCACGACCCGCACGTGCTCTACAGCGGAGGCAACCGGCTCTTCCGCACGCTCACGGAGGGGCAGAGCTGGACGGCGGTGTCACCCGATCTCACGCGCGCCGATCCCGCGACCCTCGGCATCTCGGGCGGACCGATCACCTCCGATCAGACCACGGTCGAGTACTACGCCACGATCTTCGCGCTCGCCGAATCGAATCTCGCGAAGGGCGAGCTATGGACGGGCTCGGATGACGGGCAGCTGCATCTCTCGCACGATGCTGGAGCGACGTGGAGCGACATCACGCCGAAGAACTTCGGCAACTTCACGCGCGTCTCGAGCATCGAGCCGAGTCATTTCGTTCGCGGCACGGCGTACGTCGCCGTGAATCGATATCAGCTCGAAGACATGGCGCCGTACATCTGGAAGACCACGGACTACGGAAAGAGCTGGTCGCGCATCGACGGCGGACTCCCCGCTGAGGAGTTCGTTCGCGTCGTGCGCGAGGATCCGGCGCGTAAGGGGCTGCTCTACGCCGGCACGGAGCGCGGCGTGTGGGTGAGCTTCGATGACGGCGCGAGCTGGAAGTCGCTGCGGCGCAATCTGCCGATCGTCCCGGTGCACGATCTCGCGATCAAGGACGGCGATCTGATCGCGGCCACGCACGGTCGCGGCTTCTGGATTCTCGACGACGTCTCGCCACTTCGGCAGATGCGCGACGAGATGGCGAGCGCGCCCGCGCATCTCTTCAAGCCGAAGGACGCGTGGCGCGTGCTCTGGGGAAATCCCGAGCCGCCGGACGCCGCTCGGCCCGTCGGCATGAATCCTCCGGATGGTGCGCTGATCTACTACTCGATCGCCTCCGCGCATCAGCTCGTGACCGTCGACATTCTCGATGCGCGCCATCGCCTGATCCGCACCTTCTCGAGCGTGCAGGACTCGATCTCGCGCGCGGACAGCGTGCACGACGACAGCGTGCATCACGCAGAGCTCGACAGTGCGCGGAAAGCCACCAACGACTCGCTCGTGCACGCGGGACAGCTGCCGGACACCAGCAAGATCGACTACGGCGGTGAAGATGCGGGCACGAAGGACGATGAGAAGCCGTGGCCGCAGCGCGTTCCGCCCGCGCCACGCGCGCCCGACAAGGTGGGGCTCAACCGCTTCGCGTGGAATCTGCGCTATCCCGAGGTGCCGGGCTTCGCCGGCATGATGGGCGTGACCACCGATGGTCCCGTCGCGCTCGCGGGGCACTACTGGGTGCGCGTGCACGTTGGTGGCTGGATCGACTCGGCGAGCTTCGTGATCAAGGAAGATCCGCGCGTGCACGCGACGCCCGCCGCACTCGCGGCGCAGTTCGCCTTTCTCCAGCAGATCCACGATACGGTGAGCGCTGGCACGAAGGCGGTCATCACGATTCGGAACGTGCGCGCGCAGCTCGAGGATCGCCTCGCCGAAGTGCACGGGAGCGACAGCGCTGCGCTCGCACCGGTCGCGGCGGCGCTGCGCGATTCCATGGCAGCCGTCGAGCGATCGCTCTATCAGGTTCGCTTTCGCGCCGATGAGGACTACCTGAACTTTCCCGCGATGGTGACGCAGCGCATCAGCGCGATCACCTCGCACGTGTCGTCGGAGAGCGGGCAGATGGCAGCGCAGCAGATGGGCGTATTCAAGCAGTTCACGCCGATCCTGCAGCGTGACTTGATCGCGTACAAGCGGGTGCTCGCAACCGAGCTACCGAAAGTGAACGCGAAGCTGCAACAGCTCGGCAAGCCGCCGATCCAGCCGCAGGCGAAGGAGCTGCGACCGCCGAAGACCGTCGCGATCGCGGCGGACGAGAAGTAAAGGGCGATCGTCGCGCGTGCGAGCTAGCGCGCGACGATCGTCGCGTCAGGGAAGAGCGCGCGCATCACCGCGTCGGCGACGACGGCGCGCACCATGCCGAACTTCGGTGTGTCGCGCGTCGGGTTCACGCGATTCGTGAGCAGCACGATCACGATCTCGCGTGTGGGATCGATCCAGATCGACGTGCCTGTGTACCCCGTGTGTCCGAAGCTGCGCGCAGAGGTGTAGCTCCCCGCCGATGAGTTCTCCGACGGCGTGTCCCAGCCGAGCGCGCGCGACGATCCCGCGGGCTCGTTCTGGCGCACCGTCCACGTCGTGAGCTCCGACGGCGGCTGCAGCGCGCCAGGAACGCTCCGGCCGAGCGAGCCTGCCAGCACCCACTCGCCGAAGCGCAGCAGATCATCGGCGTCGCTGAACAATCCCGCGTGACCGGATGCGCCCTTGAGGCGCCACGCATTCTCGTCGTGCACGTCCCCGCGCAGCGCCGTGTGCGGGCGCCCCGGCACGTCCTCGATCTCCGTCGACGCGATCTCCTCCCGCCACTCGCGCGGAGGGAGGTAGCGCATGCGCGTGAAGCCGAGCGGCCGCGCGACCCGCTCGGCGAAGAGCGCATCGATGCGCTTGCCGTACTGGCGCTCGAGGATCGTAGCGAGGGTGATCGCGCCGAGGTCGGAGTACACCATCCGCGCACCGGGCACCGTGTCGAGATTTGCGCCGAGCGCTTCGGTGAGCGCGTCGTGCCTGCTCCCGGGATGTTGCCAGAGCGGCGGGACAGGATCAGGCGGGAGTCCGCTGTCGTGCAGGAGCAGGTCGCGCACGCGCACGCGTGCTTTTTCTCCGTTGCCGCGCGCGAAGTCGCGAAGGTAGTGCACCACCGGCGAATCGAGCGCGATCTTCTGCTCGTCGACCGCCATCATCGCGAGCGTCGTGAGCGCGACGACCTTGGTGAGCGACGCCATGTCGTAGAGCGTGCGTCCATCGGGCGGGCGCGGATCGTCGACGGCGAGCTGACCGATCGCGTGCTCGAAGTGCTGGCCGGCAACGGAGACCGCGAGCACCGCTCCGGGCGCTGCGCCGGCGGCGATCGCGGAGTCGAGCGTGCGCGATGCCGGCGCGAGCTGCATCGAGAGCGCGGCGCTCACGGGGATCGGGACGGTGTGCGGAAGCGTGGGATGCGCGCACGCGCCCGCGAGCGCGAGCGATGCGGCGCCGAGCGCGGCGAGGCGACGGGAGGGAGGATGCATCGGACGAAGCTAACTGCGCGCGCTGCGCCATCGCGAGATCATGGCGCAGATGCAAGACGCGGCATCTATATTCACGCCGCATTGCGCTCGCCGTGGCTCTTCGGGCATCCGGGGGGTCACTCACACAGGCTTTGGAGCATCGATGGCTCTTGAGTTCGCGC
>PLMM01000160.1 GCA_003142495.1 Gemmatimonadota bacterium
GACGTGCTACCGCGCCATGGCGCGGTAGCACGTCCCACGGATTCACGACGTTGCCAATGTGCTTCGACATCTTGGCGCCCTTGTCGTCGAGCACCATGTCGTTCACGACCACCGCGCGATACGGCGCGGCCTGATCGTCGCCGTTGTTCGGGAGCGCGTCACCGAGCCCGGTCGCGATCGCGAGCAGCGAGTAGAACCATCCGCGCGTCTGATCCACGCCCTCCGCGATGAAACCGGCGGGGTAGCGCTTCTCGAGCATCGCCTTGTTCTCGAACGGGTAGTGCCACTGCGCGAACGGCATCGACCCCGAGTCGTACCAGGTGTCGATCACTTCGGGGACGCGACGCATCGTGCCGCCGCACCCGGGCTCGGTGCACGCGAAGGTGTACGCGTCGATGAAGGGCTTGTGTGGATCGAAGCCCTCCGGCAACGGCTTCCCCGTGTGCTGCGCGAGCTCGGCGTAGCTCCCGATCGCCAGCGCGTGCGCGCGCTCGTGGTCGCACACCCAGATCGGCAGCGGCGTTCCCCAGTAGCGATCGCGCGACAGCGCCCAGTCGACGTTGTTCTCGAGCCACTCGCCGAATCTGCCCGCGCCAACTTCCGGCGGATTCCAGTTCACGCGCGCGTTGCGCGCCATCATCCGATGCTTGAACGAGGTCGTGCTCACGAACCACGACTCGCGGGCGTAGTAGAGCAGCGGCGTGCCGCAGCGCCAGCAGTGCGGATACGAGTGGATGAGCGTGCCGGCCTTCCACAGCACGCCGCGTTCTTCGAGCACCACAGTGATGGCCGGATCCGCCTTCTTCACGTGCAGCCCGCCAACCACCGGGAGCGACGCGGGAAACTCACCGCGCCCATTCACCGGCTGCAGAAACGCGAGGTTGTGGCGCTTCCCTGCCTGATAGTCGTCCGCGCCGAACGCCGGCGCCATGTGCACGACACCGGTTCCGTCGTCGGCACTCACGAAGTCCTCGACGACGATCACCTCGTGCGCCGCGCCCGCAGGATACGGCAGCCAGTCGAGCGGGCGGCGATAGCGCAGCTTCGAGAGCTCGGCGCCCGTCCACGCGCGCACCACGTCCCATCGATCCGCATAGTCCTCGCCCAGCACCGCGCGCACCCGCGCCTCGGCGAGAATCACCGTCGCCTCGTTGCGCCCGCGCCGCTCGAGCTCCACGTACGGCAGCGTCGGATGCACCGCGAGCGCGACGTTCGACACGAGCGTCCACGGCGTGGTCGTCCACACGAGGATGCGCGCGCCCGTGGGAATGCCCTCGGGCGAGGTGAGCTCGAGCGTGAGATAGACGCTCGGATCTTCCACGTCCTGATAGCCCTGCGCGACCTCGTGACTCGAGAGCGTCGTCTCGCAGCGCGGGCAGTACGGGAGAATCTTGTGGCCGCGCACGAGCAGCTTCGACTTGTACAGCGTCGCCAGCGACCACCACACGCTCTCGACGTATTCGTTCGAGTACGTGATGTACGGATCGCTATAGTCGAGCCAATAGCCGATGCGCGCGCTCAGCTGCTCCCACTCGCCCTTGTACTTCCACACGCTCTCGCGACAGAGCTTGTTGAACGCCTCGATGCCGAGCGCTTCGATGTCGCGCTTGCCGCTGATGCCGAGCTGCTTCTCGATCTCGATCTCGACGGGAAGACCGTGCGTGTCCCACCCCGCTTTGCGCCCGACGTGAAAGCCCTTCATAGCGCGATGGCGGCAGAAGAGATCCTTGATCGTGCGCGCGAACACGTGATGGATGCCGGGGCGCCCGTTCGCCGTGGGCGGACCCTCGAAGAAGACGAACTCCTCGTCGCCGCGCGCGAGCGTCTGCGCTACGAGATCCTCGGACTCCCAGCGCGCGAGCATCTCCTGCTCGAGCGTATTGGCCTCGAGCTCCGGAGCGAGCAGCGCGTACTGCTTCGTCGGCACCTCGCTCGCGGTCACAGGCGCTCCAGCACGCCGCGCACGAGCGCGGTGAGATTCGGCTCAGCGCGCCCCGCCACTTCCACGATCTCGGCGAGTGTCACGGGCACGAGCGCATCGGGAAGGCACTGATCCGTGATGATCGAGAGCCCGAGCACGCGCATCCCGCCGTGCACCGCCGCGATCACCTCGGGCACCGTCGACATCCCGACGACATCCGCGCCGATCGTGCGCAGCATGCGATACTCGGCGCGCGTCTCGAGCGCGGGCCCCGTGATCGCGACGTAGACGCCCTCGCGCAGCACGATCTTCTGCTCGAGTGCGACTTCCCGCGCGCGGGCGCGCAGCTCCTCGTCGTACGGCGCCGACATGTCGGGGAAGCGTGGGCCGAGCGCCTCGTCGTTCGCACCAACCAACGGATTGGTGCCGAGCAGATTGATGTGATCTGCGATCAACATGATCTCGCCGGCGTTCCAGAGCGGGTGCAGTGTGCCGCACGCATTCGACACGACGAGCGTGTGTGCGCCGAGCTCGCGCATGACGCGAACGGGAAAGGCGACCTGTTGCGCGCTGTACCCCTCGTAGAGATGGAAGCGTCCCTGCATCGCGACGACCGCCTTGCCCCCGAGCGTGCCGCAGAGCAGCCGCCCCGCGTGCGACTCGACGGTCGACAGCGGGAAGCCCGGGATATCCGCGTTGTCGATGACGAGCTCCGTCTCGATCGCACAGCCGAGTGCGCCGAGCCCCGTGCCGAGGATGATCGCGACATCGGGAACGCGATCGAAGCGGTCGCGCACGACCTGCGCGGCGGCGGACGCCTGCGCGCGCGTGTGCGCGAGGTGCGGTGGAGCGGCGAAGTGCGGGGGCGGATCGTCGAACCGATACGGCGTCATTCCTTGACGAGCGACTCCAGCCAGGCGGGGGTCTTCATGTGCACGCGACTCTCCCCGTCGGCATCCTCGCTGGCCTTCGGCGCCGGGGTGGGAGCCGCGGGCAGTCCGCGCGATGCGCCTTCCGCGGCGGCGAGCTCCGCGAGCTGGCGCTCCGCGATCTGTCGCAGCTGCCCGATGAATGCGCGGCGCGACTTCTCGAGCCCGACCATGTCGGCTTCGAGCTGGCGAGTGTCGTTGCGAACGGCATCGAGCTGGCGCTCACCCTCCGCGCGTGCCTCACGCAGAATCAGCTGCGCCTCGCGCTCGGCCTGTTCGCGAATCTCGGAGCGGAGCTGCTGCGCCGACACGAGCGCCTCGTTGAGCGCCTTGTCGCGCTCGCGGAACGCGCGCAGCTGCTCGTGGAAGCCGCGTGCCTTCGAGTCGAGCTCCTGATTCACTCGCGTGAGCCGCTCGAGCTCTTCCGCAACCTGGTTGCGAAAGTCCTCGACCTTCTTCTCGTCATACCCCCGGAACGACTTGGCGCCGAAATCGTAGCGCCGGATATCGAGCGGCGTGAGGTGGAAGGATTCATCGCTCATAGGCCTCTCTCTCCAAACAGGACGGTGCCAAGTCGGATCATGGTTGCCCCTTCCTCGACGGCGAGCTCGTAGTCGTTCGACATTCCCATCGAGAGATCGAACGCGGGATGGCCCGCGCTCACCAGCAATTCGCGCGCGGCTCGCGCGCCCTGAAACACCATTCTCGTCGTACGCTCATCCGCACCGAGCGGTGCCATCGTCATCACACCGGTGACGCGCACCCCCGCCCGCGCAACGAACTGCTCGGACTGCGCAGGTATTTCGGCCGGCGCGAAGCCGCCCTTCGTGTCCTCTCCCGCGACGTTCACCTGCACGAGCGCATCGACGCTGCGCTTTCGCGCGATGCCGAACGCACTCACCGCATCGGCGATCGACACGCGATCGATCGAATGCACGAGCGCGAAGTGGTCGAGGTCACGCACCTTGTTACGCTGCAGGTGACCGATCAGATGCCAGCGCACCGGCACATCCACCGCGGCCATCTTGCCGAGCGCTTCCTGGACCTTGTTTTCGCCGACGTTCTGGACGCCTGCCTGCCACGCAGCCTCGACCGCATCCGGGCCGTGCGTCTTGGTGACTGCGATCAGCGTGACACGCTGTCCATGCCCCCCGCGCGCTACTGCCGCAGCCACCCGATCAGCCACCTCCGCCAGCCGCGCGCCGAGGTCTTGAAATGACATAAGCTATGAATTTACCGAAGCTTACAAACTGAATCAAGAGATGACAGCGCGATTCCGCCGCGCGCGATCGCGAGATATTGCGCGGGGCATCGGAGGTAGGCTAGGAAGCTCTCCGGCGCAGGGTCGATGCCCGTGTCGGCCTCGGGGGGCGCGAGCGGGTACGCGTGCGCGATGGCGAGCGCAGCCGCCGTGTCGACGTTCGGCACATCGGCACCCAGATGGACCGCGTCTGGCGCCAACGCCGGCTCGACGTACACCAGTCCGCGCGCGACAGTGAGATCGCCCGCAGCGCTTCGAATGTCGGCGCCCGCCATGAGCGATACCGCGACCGGGCGATGCCTCGCCCGCGCCTCGCGCGCGACGGCGGCGATCATCGTGCCGGCCGCGCGCGTGGGTACGACGTCCCCTTGCATGACGAGGGAAGCGCGGCGCGCCAGCTGCGCGCGATACCATTCCGTGCCTAGCAGCGGCGCGACGACGACGGTGACGTCGGGGCGCATCCCTTCCACGGCCTGCGCGTACCACGCCGGGAAGGAGTCGTTGTCGCCGCCGGTGATCAGCACGGCGTCGCGCGGCGCAGAGTCGAGCAGCGCGTGCGCGACGGCGAGCGCTACCGAACGTTCGGGCTCGGCGCGACGATCGGCGGCGGGCGCGTTGAGCACGAGCGGTGCAGCGGCGGCGAGCACGCCGATCGGAACCCATTGCGCGCTCGCGCGCCGCGCGAGCGCGACCGCACCGGTCCCCGCCCACGCGCCCCACACCCAGAAGCCGAGCACGAAGAAGTAGTCGCGATCGCGCACCTCGTGCGGCACGTTGTCGGCGAGCACGCCTACACCGAACGACGCCCCCGCTTTGAAGTTCAAATAGACGATGAGCCCGGCGCTCGCGCACACGAAGAGGAGAGCGAACGCGCGCCAGCTGCGCGGGTGCACGCGGAAGTGTGTGTGGCTGCCGGCCACGCCGAGCAGCGCGAACGCGATCGTGATCGGCGTGCGCCACCACGAGGGCGCCACTCCATTCGAGACGCCAAGCGCAACCTGCCAGTCCGCGTATTCGAACCAGTTCGCGATCTGCGCCCAAAGCGGCGCCTGGCGCGGCCACATGCCGCCGGCGCCGTACTGTCGCCGTCCAACGACGTCCCACAGCGAGTGGAGCGTGGTCGGCGCGCCCTCGTTGAGCCACGGATCGAATCGCGCGCGCACCACGAGCACCGCGAGCGCCGAGATCGCGAGCAGCGCAACGACGATCGTCGCCGCGCTCTCTCTTCGCTGCGCGCGGCCAGCGACGAGCACCACCACCGCCAGCGCGCACACACCACTCGCCGCCACGAGCACACTCGCGAGCCCGACTCCCGCAGCGAAGAGCAACACCGCCGCGATCCGCGCACCGGCAACCCAATTCACGGTTCCATCCTCGCGCTCCGCAACGAGCAGCACCGCCGCCGGCGCCGCCACCAGCGCGCCCAGATGCAGCGGCACCGCGATCGCGAGCGCGTACGCGGCCGCCACGCGCCACCGCGCATCCCCCGTGCGTCCCGCCCGCTCCGCCACGGTGAGCGTCAGCATCACGAGCAGCATCACGCTCGCATACACCTCGCTTTCCGTCGCGCTCGACCACACGGTGAACATCCCACCCGCGCACAGCGCGCTGGCGAGCCCGATCGCGCGCGATCCGCTCACCCGCGCGACGAACGCCGCGAGCAATCCGCCCGCCGCCGCCGTGCACGCCGCCGAAAACAGATTCGTCGCGAGCGCCGTCCCCACGAACGGCAGCGCGAGCGCCCACGTGCGCGCCATCATCACATACAACGGAGTCCCGGGCTCGTGCGGAATGCCGAACGTCTGCACCGCGGCAATGAACTCGCCGGCGTCCCACATCGTGAGCCCCGGTGCAACCGTCCCCACGTACGCGGCGAAGAGCATCGCCGCCGCGCCAACGGAAAGCCGGGTGGCGGAGCTCAGCCGGGGATTGGGAGCAGCGGATGCTCCGACGTGGAGCGCGGCTTCCCGCCCGCGATGATGTCGCGCAGCTGCGGCGCCGTGAGCCCGCGCGTCAGTTTGCCGTCCTCCGCCACCGAGATCTGCGCCGTCTCCTCACTCACCACGATCACGAGCGCATCACTCTCCTCCGAAAGCCCGATGGCCGCGCGGTGACGCGTGCCGAGCGTGCGGTCGATGTTCTGCGCCTGCGAGAGCGGGAGGATGCACCCTGCCCCGACGATCGTGTCCCCCCGAATGATCACGGCGCCGTCGTGCAGCGGCGAGTACGGCGTGAAGATCGTCGCGAGCAGATCGGCGCTCACCTTCGCCTGCATCTCCTTTCCGCTTTGCACATAGTCCCCCAGCGCGATCTCGCGCTCGAGCACGATGATGCAGCCGATTCCGGAACGGCTCAGCCGCTCCACCGCATCTGCGACCTCTTCCGCCACCTCGCTCACTTGCATTCGGCGGAAGAAGCGCGTCACGCGCGACTGCCCCAAATGCGCGAGCGCCGCGCGGAGCTCGGGCTGAAAGATCACGAGCGCCGCGAACGCGCCGTACGTGAAGACGATGCCGAGCAGGTAGGTGATCATCGTGAACTTGAACACCCACGCGAGCGCGTACGTCAGCACGAGCACGACGATCCCGATGAGCATCTGCACCGCGCGCGTACCGTGCAGGAGCAGCAGCAGCCGGTACACGCCGTACGCCACGACCACGACCTCGATCGCATCGCGCCAGCCAAAAGCAAGAAAGCGCAGCTGTTCGAACATGCTCAACGGTCTCCTTCAACCAGAATGCTCCACGCCGTGTCGAGCGCGCGCCGCGCGTGATCCACATCGTGCACGCGAAAGATGCGCGCTCCGCCCGCCAACGCGAGCACGTTTGCAGCGGTCGTGCCATCGATGCGATCGTCCGGCTCCTTCGCGCCGCTCAGCTCTCCTACGAACCGCTTGCGCGACACGCCGATCGCCACCGGCAGTCCGAGCTCCGCAAACCTCGGCAGCTCCCGCAGCACGGCGAGCGAGTGCTGCGTGCGCTTCGCAAAGCCTACCCCGGGATCGATCGCGATCCGCTCGCGCGCAACGCCGGCCTCGCGCGCCCACTCCACGCGCGCGCCGAGCTCCGCGATGATCTCTCCCACCACGTCGCCGCCGTACCCCGCCTCGGCGTACGTCCCCATCGTCGCGACATCGCCACGCGAGTGCATGAGGATCACGCCGGCGTTCTGGTCCGCGCACACCTCGGCCATCCTCGCATCGAGGCGGAAGCCGGACACATCGTTGATGACGTCGGCGCCGTGCGCGAGAACGGCGCGCGCCACTCCGCTCTTCACCGTGTCGATCGAGATCGGCACCTGGGGATGCGAATCGTGCAGCAGATCGAGCACGGGGAGTACGCGCGCGAGCTCCTCCTCCTCGCTCACCGGCGTCGCCCCCTGCGGCCGCGTCGACTCACCGCCGATGTCGAGCATGTCCGCGCCCATCGCGATCAGCAGGCGCCCGTGCGCCGCCGCCGCGGAGGGGGAAAAAAACTTACCCCCGTCGCTGAAGCTGTCGGGGGTAACGTTGATGATCCCCATGATCAGGGGCCGGTTCAGTTGCAGCGTGCGCGACGCGAGCCGCCACTCGGCTGCGCTCACGCGCGTGTCCGCCGTGCGGCGGAGGTCACGCCGGCGCGACCTCCGGTCCACCGAGCAGCCCCGGCCTCGCGGGCTTCGGCTGCACGACCACGCCCGGCGCGACCGGTGCAGGTATCGCCGGCGGTGTTCCCGTCTTCCGCGGCGGAAGCGTGATCCCCTGCACCAGCATCGCCGCATCGTCGGCGGTGAGCGTCTCGCGTTCCAGCAGCGCCTCCGCCATGCGCTCGAGCAGATCGCGATTCTCGATCAGCGTCTGCTTCGCGCGCGCATACGAGTCGTTGAGCAGGCGCGTGACCTCCGCGTCCACCAGCTGCGCCGTACGCTCCGACACCTCGCGATGCCTCGAGAGCTCGCGGCCGAGAAAGACTTCCTGCTCGTTGTCGCCAACGAGCACGGGGCCGATCGCGTCGGACAATCCCCACTGCGACACGTAGCGCCGCGCGAGCCCCGTCGCCTTCTGGATGTCGCTCGCGGCGCCAGTGGTCACCTGATCGCGACCGAACACCAGCTCCTCCGCAACGCGACCGCCGTACGTCATGACCAACGTCGCCTCGAGCTGCTTGCGCGTGATCGAGTAGCGATCCTCGACGGGGAGCGTGAAGGCGATTCCCAGCGCGCGACCGCGCGGCACGATCGTCACCTTGTGCAGCGGATCGCAGCCGGGCGTCTTGATCGCGCACACCGCGTGGCCGGCCTCGTGGTACGCCGTATTCCGCTTCTCGTCGTCCTTCATCACCATCGACTTGCGCTCGGCGCCAAGCATGACCTTGTCCTTGGCCTGCTCGAGATCGTCGAGATACACCTTGTCGGCACTGCGGCGCGCGGCGAGCAGCGCGGCCTCGTTCACGAGATTCGCGAGATCGGCGCCGGACATTCCCGGCGTGCCGCGCGCGATCACCGTCACTTCCACATCGTCAGCGACGGGCACCTTGCGCAGATGCACGCGTAGAATCTCCTCACGCCCGCGCAGGTCGGGGAGATCGACGACCACCTGTCGATCGAAGCGGCCCGGGCGCAGCAGTGCGGGATCGAGCACATCGGGACGGTTCGTCGCCGCGATGAGGATCACACCCTCGTTGGATTCGAAGCCGTCCATCTCGACGAG
>PLMM01000173.1 GCA_003142495.1 Gemmatimonadota bacterium
CCAGCATCGCGAGCCCGACGAGCCCCGCAGTGAGCCGGCCACCCAGCCCGCGAATGTCGCTGACGTCGGATGCCTGCCCGAGATTCAACAGCATGACCACGAACAGAAACACGACCATGATCGCGCCCGCATACACCAGCACCTGCACGGCGCCGATGAACTGCGCATCGAGCATCACGTACAGCGCGGACAGGCAGAACATCGTGTTTACGAGCCAGAGCGCCGCAGCGACCGGGCTCTTACGCGTTACGAACGCCACCGCCGAAGCGATGGAGATGAGCCCAAAGAGATAGAAGTGGAACGTGTAGAGCATCGTGTTCATTCGCCTTTCGGATCAGCGGGATCCCACATCTCGCACACGGGATGCGTCTGCGCAGTCAGTCGCTCGAGATCGTAGACGAATCCTTCGCGGCTGTATTCCGAGTTCTCATAGTGGCGACCGACGTGGATCGCCTCCTCGGGACACACTTCCTGGCAGTAGCCGCAGAAGATGCAGCGGAACTCATCGATCTCGTAAACCAGCGGATAGCGATTCCCCTCTTCGTCCTCGCCCGGCACGAGCTTGATGCAGTTCGCCGGACAGATCTGCGGGCAGAGTCCGCAGGCGACGCACTTCGCCTTCCCCGTCTCATCCGTGAGCATCCGGTGCGTGCCGCGCCACCGCGGCGAGAGCGCCCACTTCACATCCGGATACTGCTCTGTCTTCTTGTGCGGGTTCATCATGTGCTTGAAGGTCAGCGCCATTCCGCTGAGCATCGCGCGCACGTAGCTGGCATCAGCCACGGGACGCGCGAGCACCTTCACCTGAATCGTCATTTCAATCTCCCTGACTTGCAGCGAGCGAACGTCCGGCGCTCATCGCGCGCAGACGCGCGATCTGAATCGGGGACAGTCGCGAGTACGCGGGGCTGATGATCCGCCCTCGATCGAGGAGCACGAACAGGAGCACCGCCAGCACGAGATTGAGCACGCCCAGCGCGGCCCAGAACGGCGAGATGCCGAACCACTGCACGCTGCGCGGCACCTGGAGCATGTCCAGCGCGAGAACCGCGCCGCCCGTGATCACGATGTATGCGAGCGACAGCGGCAGCAGCACCTTCCAGCCGAGGCTCATGAGCTGATCGTAGCGGAAGCGCGGGAGCGTCCAGCGAATCCACATGTAGAGGAAGAGGAAGAACAGCAGCTTGGCGACGAAGAACGCGAGCGTCAGCGCGAACTTGAGAAAAGTCCAGGGCGGCAGGTTGTCCCACTGCGTGCCCGGAATGTCCCAGCCGCCAAAGAAGAGCGTCACCATCAGCGCGCTCGCCGTCACCATGTTCGAATACTCGGCGATGAAGAACATCGAGAACTTCATCGCGCTGTATTCGGTGTGATAGCCGGCGATCAGCTCCGACTCTGCCTCCGGCATGTCAAACGGCAGGCGATTCGTCTCGGCGAACGACGCGACGCAGAAGATGAAGAATCCGATGAGGAGCGGAAACACATTCCACCCCATCCCCTGCTGCTGCTGCACGATCGCCTGGAGCGAGACGTTCCCCGAGAGGAGCAGCACCGACACCGCGGCCATTCCCATCGAGATCTCGTAGCTGATCATCTGCGCGCTCGACCGGAGACCGCCGAGCAGCGAGTACTTGTTGTTCGAGGACCACCCCGCGAGCACGATGCCGTACACGCCGAGCGACGAAATTGCGAGGATATAGAGGAAGCCGATCGGAACATTGGCCACCGACATCTCGACGATACCCCAGCGCGTGCTCAGCGGCGCCGCGAACGGAATCACGGCGAAGGTGATGAGCGACGGAATGAACGAGAGCATCGGCGCCAGAATGAACAGCGGCGTATACGCGGCGTCCGGATACGTCTCTTCCTTCATGATGTTCTTGAGCCCGTCGGCGGCCGGCTGCAGCAGCCCGCCGTAGCCCGTGCGATTCGGCCCGATGCGATCCTGAATCCACGCCGAGATCTTGCGCTCGGCGAGCGTGAGCATCGCCACGCCTACCATGAGCACCGTGAAGACGATGACCATCTTCAGGATCGTGAAAAGCAGCCAAGGCAGCGCCGTGACCGCAACGGCTGGATCGTAGAACGTGCCGTAGACCACCGGATCCGAAGCCATCGTCGCGAGGATCATGAGGCGACCGCCTGCGCCGCTGGCTGCCCGCTCATGAGCTGCCCCTTGAGCCCGAGCGTGTCGTAGCTCATCCCAGCGAACTCCGCGCGAGTGGCTGCCATTGCCGCGAACGCCTCGCTCGCGACGAACATGTTGGTCGGCTCGCCGAGCTGCGTGAGGAGATCGCCGAGAATCCACCACGCCGGCCGCGCCATTCCGGGCGCAGCATTCGCCTGGAAGTACCGCTGCACACGCCCGCGCAGATTCGTGAACGTGCCCTCTTCTTCGGACATCGTCGACGACGGAAGCGCGATCGCCGCGCTGCGCGCATCTTCGGGAATCGTCGGCGCGATCAGAATCACCTGACTCGCGCGCCCGACCGCCGCGGCATCCGCGGCGGTGAGCGTCTCGCCGATCACGAGCAGCACGTCGCCCGGCTTGAGCTCATCGAGAGGCGAAGCCGACTTCGCGAAGCCGAGCAGCTCTGCGCCGCGCACGTTCGCCGCGCGCTCGGCGCGCAGCGACAGATCGGGCACACCAACCAACGGCGCCTCGGGGCCCGTCCGCACGCGGAACACGCCCGCACCGCCCGTGCGCGCCACGACGCGCGACGCGAGGAAGAGCGACTCGTTCGAGAGCATCGGGCTCACGAGCGCCACGACGCGCGCGCCGCCGAGCAGCGTCGCTGCGGCGCGGATCGCAACGTCCCAGTCCACGGCCGAGAGCTTGTCCGCACCCTGGCGCACGAGCGGCGCCTCGAGACGCGTGGACGGGTTGAGCCACTTGTAGTCGAGCCGACCCGTCTCGCAGAGATACCACTGATTCACTTCCGAATTCGAGCGCGGACGCATGCGCACGACGACGTTGTCGCGCGTCTCGAGAATCGAGTTGCACCCCTGCGTGCAGTTCGGGCAGATGCTCGGCGTGCGATCCAGCTCCCACGCGCGCGCCTTGTTCAGGAAATCCTTGGAGAGCAGCGCGCCCACCGGACAGAGATCGACGACGTTCGACGCCCACTCGTTGGTGAGATCCTGGCCGTCGAACTTTCCGATCACCGCGCGATCGCCGCGCTCGCTCACGTTGAGCACCGGCTCCTTCACGATCTCGTCCATGTAGCGCACGCAGCGCGTGCAGAGAATGCAGCGGTTCGGGACGTAGAGCACGTCGCCGCCGAAATCCTCGACCGGATTGAAGCGCTTCGGCTCCGTGCCGAGCCGGCCTTCCGTACGCCCTTCGCGGAAGGTGTAGTCCTGCAGCTCGCACTCGCCGGACTGATCGCAGATCGGGCAGTCGAGCGGATGGTTGATGAGCAGGAGCTCGAGCACGCCCTGTCGCGCCTTGAGCGACTTCTCGGAGTGCACGTGCACCACCTGTCCGTCGGCCACCGCGGTCGCGCACGCGGGCGCGAGCTTTGGCGCCTTCTCCACCTCGACGAGGCACATGCGGCACACGCCCGCGACCGGTAGCCCCGGGTGATAGCAATAGTGGGGAACGAGAACGCCGGCGACCTTCGCGGCCTCGAGGATCGAGGTGCCAGCGGGCACCTGCACCTCGCGTCCCTCGACAGTGAGCGTGACCATCGTCGCGTCAGCCATCAGGCGGCCGCTGTCGCACGGAATGGGCAGCGCTTGCCCGTGATGTGCGCCTCGAACTCGTGCTTGAACTTCTGAATTCCCGAGACGACCGGTGCCGCGCACGAGTCGCTCAACACGCAGATCGTCTTCCCCGTCATGTTGTCGGCGATCTCGAGGAGCGTGTCGAAGTCCTGCATCGTGCCGCCGCCTGCCTCGATGCGCTCGAGAATCTTGGTAGTCCACGCCGTTCCTTCGCGGCACTGCGTGCACTGCGCGCAGCTCTCGTGCGCGTAGAAGCGCGCGAGTCGCGCGATGTGCCGCACCATGCACTGCGAGTCGTCGAAGATGATCACGCCGCCGGAGCCGAGCATCGAGCCCTTCGCGACGAAGCCCTCGTAATCCATCAGCGTGCTCTCGGCCTCTTCCATCGTCTGGATCGGCACCGACGATCCGCCGGGAATCACCGCCTTGAACTTTCTGCCAGGCAGCGGTCCGCCGCAGAGATCGTAGAGAAAGTCCTTGAACGGAAAGCCGAGCGTGACTTCGTAATTGCCGGGGCGCGTGACGTTGCCGCACACGGAGAAGAGCTTCGATCCCGTGCTCTTCGGATTCGAAAGCGACATCGCCTTGTACCACGCTGCGCCGTTGTTGAGCACGTGCGGCACCGCGGCCAGCGTCTCGACGTTGTTGATCGTCGTCGGCTGCCCGAACAGTCCCGCGACCGCCGGGAACGGCGGCTTGATACGCGGATTGCCTCGGCGCCCCTCGAGCGAATTCATGAGCGCCGTCTCTTCGCCGCAGATGTACGCGCCCGCGCCGCGATGGACGTGAATGTCGATACGGTGCCCGCTCCCCATCGCGTTCTTGCCGAGGATGCCGGCAGCGTACGCCTCCTTCACCGCGGCCTCCATCACGCGCAGTGGCTCCGTGAACTCGCCGCGAATGTAGATGTACGCCACTTCGGCGCCGATCGCGTACGCGCCGATCGCCGTGCCCTCGATGAGGGCGTGCGGCGTCCAGCGCATGATCTCGCGATCCTTGAACGTGCCCGGCTCCGACTCATCCGCGTTGACGCAGAGATAGTGCGCCTTGCCGTCGCCCGGCTTCATGAACGACCACTTCATGCCCGTAGGGAATCCGGCGCCGCCGCGCCCGCGCAGCCCCGACTCCTTGAGCACGTTCACGATGTCGGCCGGCGTCATCCCGAGCGACTGCTGCAGCGCGCGATAGCCGCCGCGCTCCTTCCAGCCGTCGAGCGTGCGCGCCTGTGGCTCGCCGAAGTACTTGGAGAGAATCGGCGTCTCTTTCGGATGCGACTTGTGGGGATATCCCATCTATTTGAACTGAGTGAGAATCTGCGGGACCTTCTCGGGAGTGACCGACTCGATGAAGTCGTCGTTCACCATGATCGGCGTCGCGAAGCCGCACGCGCCGAGACACTCGACCTCAATGACGGTGAAGCGCCCGTCGGGCGACGTCGCGCCGAGGTCGCCGCAACCGGTCTGCGCGAGCATCGCCTCCACCACCTTGTCCGCGCCGCACGCGAGACACGGCGACGTCGTGCACACCTGAATGAAATACTTTCCGACCGGATGCTGGTGATACATGGTATAGAACGTCACCACACCTTTCACGTACGCCGGCGTGAGCTCGAGCTGCTGGCCGACCTCGACCATCGCCTCCTCGCTCACCCATCCCCGCTCGCGCTGGATGATCCAAAGCGCGGGCAACAGCGCGGCCATCTTCGTGGGATATCGCCCGAGCAGCGCCTCGAGCTCTTCCTTGAGCGCACCGACGAATACGGGCTGGTAGGGGATCTCGCCCACACTTCCGCGACTCGAATGCGACATCGCGTCGGCCTGGGTCGCTCCTTCTTTTTGAGCGCTCACCGGTCGATCTCTCCCATGACGATGTCGATGCTCGCGTTGATCGCGATCACGTCGGAGAGCAGATGCCCCTCCACCATTTTCGAGATCGCGGACAGATTCACGTAGGACGGCGGACGAATGCGCCAGCGCACCGGCTTTGCCGTTCCGTCGGATACAAAGTAGTAGCCCTTCTCGCCCTTCGGACTCTCGACCGGCACGTACACCTCACCGATCGGCGGACGCGGCCCTTCCATCACTTGCTTGAAGTGATGGATCATCGACTCCATGTCGCTCATCGCGCGGCTCTTCGGCGGCAGGATCACGCGATGATCGCTCGAGTTGACGGGACCATCGGGGAGCCTGTCGATCGCCTGCGCGAGGATGCGTGTGGATTGCCGCAGCTCCTCGACGCGCACGAGGAAGCGATCGTAGACGTCGCCGTTCGACCCGACGGGCACATCGAAGTCGTACGTCTCGTAGTCGAGATACGGAAAGTCCTTGCGCACATCGTACGCGACGCCGGACGCGCGTAGCATCGGACCCGAGAGACCGTAGTTGATCGCTTCATTCGCGCTCATCACGCCGAGGGCCGTCGTTCGTCCAATCCAGATGCCGTTCTTCGTCAGCATGCGGTCGCACTCGTCGACCGTCTTCGGGAAGGTGCGAATGAAGTGACGGAGCTGATCCGTCCAACCTTCCGGAATGTCGGCCGCCATGCCCCCGACGCGCGTCGCGCTCGTCGTGAGGCGCGCGCCCACCCAGCTCTCGAGCAGGTTGTAGACGTTCTCGCGCTCCTGGAACGACCAGAGAAAGGGCGTGAACGCACCGAGATCGATGCAGGTGGTGCCGAGCCAGACGAGATGCGAGATGATGCGCGAGAGCTCCATCGCGATCACGCGCAGCACGGTGCAGCGCGGTGGCACCTCGACTCCGAACAGCCGCTCCGCACCGATCGAGAACGCGACGTTATTGCCGATCGAGTTGAGATAGTCCTCGCGGTCGGTCCACGGGATTACCTGGTTGTACTGCCGATACTCGCCGATCTTCTCGAAGCCGCAGTGCAGATAGCCGATGTGCGGAATGCAGCGCACCACCGTCTCGCCGTCGAGCTCGAGCACGAGACGCAGCACGCCGTGCGTTGCCGGATGCTGCGGTCCGATGTTGATCAGCATGTGCTCGCCCGCGAGCTCGGGCGCCGCGCCAAGAGCCGGCGGCTCGAGCGTCGTGACGGATCCATTCTCCGTGACCGTCATCGGCGTGCGCACTGCGCGACCGTCGGAGTCGACACCGGCGGTGCCGAGCGCGACTTCCACCGTTCTCGTCTTGGTGGCCATCCTACTCGCCCGTCCGTTCGCCGCCGGCGAGGCGGCGACGCATGTCTTCCGGGAGATCCTCGAACGCCTGCGCGACGGAGAGCTCCTCCATGGAGTAGCGGCCTTCCGTCGTGATGCTCAGCGCCTGACGGAGCTGCTCGGCGCGGCTGAAGCGGCCACGCAGCGGAAAATCCTTGCGCAGCGGATAGCCCTCGCGATACGACTCCCACATCAGAATGCGACGCAGATCGGGGTGCCCAGTGAACGTGATGCCGAACATGTCGAAGCACTCGCGCTCGAGCCAATTCGCGGATTTGTAGATCGGCCACACGCTGTCGACCGCGAGCGGCGCGCGCTTGTCGAGCGAGACCTTCACGCGCAGGAAGCGACGGAACGGGAGCGAGCGCAGATGCCACACGACCTCGAGTGGCTGCTCGGCATCGCGGAACTCGACGGCGGTGACGTCGGAGAGATAGTCGTACTGCTGTGTCGCATCGTCGTGGAGCCAGCGAATGATCTCGCTCACGGCGCTCGCCTGGATATAGACATTCGTGTCGCCCCAGATCACCTCGGAACGCACGAACGACTTTCCGAACTTCGCCGCGATCGCCGCCGCCGAGGGATTGGGCTCGCCGCCGCGCTGCGGAAGATTGCGCGGCGTCGCGGGCGCCGGTGCGCCGGGATTCGCGCTGCCGGGGAGCATCGGCGAGAACGGTGCGGTCACAGTCCGGACCGCGTCTGCTGAATTGAATTTCCGAAAGGCTCCGAGAGCTCGTCGATTCTGCTCGCGGGAATGTACAGCCCGCTCTCGGGATCCGGCTCCATCTCGTTGCGAATCGTGTTGTCGGACATCTTCTCGCGCATCACTTTTTCCTGCAGCATCATGATGCCGTAGAGCAATCCTTCCGGGCGCGGCGGGCACCCCGGCACGTAGACGTCGACGGGGATGATCGTGTCGATCCCCTGCACCACCGCGTAGTTATCGAACATGCCCCCCGACGACGCGCACGCGCCCATCGAGATCGCCCACTTGGGCTGCGGCATCTGCTGCCAGATGCGCCGCAGCACGGGCGCGAGTTTGAACGGCACGCGGCCGGCGCAGATCAAGACGTCGGCCTGGCGTGGCGAGAAGCTCATGCGCTCCATGCCGAAGCGCGCGAGATCGAACCGCGTCGCCGCCGTCGCCATGAACTCGATCGCGCAGCACGCGGTACCGAAAGGCATCGGCCAGAGCGACTTCGCGCGGCTCCAGTTCACGAGGAAGTCGAGCTTCGTGGTGACCCAGCTTTCCTGGTGCGGCGCGCCGAACATCGCGCTGGTGGGAGTGGTGTGGCTCAATCCCATTGCAGCGCTCCCTTCTTCCAGACGTAGATGTAGCCGACGAGCAGAATCGCGATGAACACGAGCATCTCGCCGAGCCCGAAGAAGGAGAGATGCGCGGGCGCGCACGCGCCATTCACGAGCGCAACGTCGCAGGAAAGCTGCCGGTAGTAGGTCGCCCACGGAATCATGAACACCGTCTCGATGTCGAAGACGATGAACAGCATGGCGACCATGTAGAACTTGACGGAAAATCGCTCGCGGGCGTCGCCGAGCGGGGGGATGCCGGACTCGTAGGCGGTCTGCTTGACCGGGGTCGGGCGCGGACGAATCGTAAGATGAGACAGCGTGAGCATCATGACCGCGTTAGCGGCGACGAACCCCACCAACATGAGAATCGGAAAATACTCGCGACCCATCGTCTCCCAACTCGTGAAATTTTTCACTATCCCCGACCGGAAAACTATCCTGGGGTCATTAGCTCGGCAATGCGCTTTGCCATGGCCAATGGGGAACGATACATTCCCTCCTCGCCGGCCCGACTCCCCTCCTCACCACCCACGAGACATGTCCATCAAGTCCGATCGCTGGATTCGCCAGATGGCGCTTGAGCACGGTATGATCGAGCCCTTTGCCGACCGACAGGTTCGCGAAGGCGTCATCTCCTACGGCGTCAGCTCGTACGGATACGACATGCGAGTCGCGACGGAGTTCAAGATCTTCACCAACGT
>PLMM01000032.1 GCA_003142495.1 Gemmatimonadota bacterium
CCTCGGGCCGGGCCTGTGACGATGCTGTTACAGGCCCGGCCTCATTCTGTGAATACGGACCCGCATCTTTCCCTTCGTAACGATTGTCGCCCTCCCCGGAGCACACCCGTGAACCGTCGATTTCTCCTTGCGATCCCTCTTGCCGCCGCGCTCGCTTGCGGAGGCGAAAAGAGGGCCGGCGGCGCCGATTCCGGCGCTGCGAATGCGTCCACGACCAGTGGCACCGATCTCACCGGCGCTGGGGCGACATTCCCCTATCCGATCTACAGCAAGTGGTTCGGCGACTACGCGGCCACGGCCGGCGTAAAGATCAACTACCAGTCGATCGGATCGGGCGGAGGAATTCGTCAGCTCACGGAAGGCACGGTCGACTTCGGCGCGTCCGACGCGCCGATGACCGACGCCGAGCTCGCGAAGGCCAAGGGACCGATCCTGCACTTTCCGACCGTGCTTGGCGCTGTCGTGATTACGTACAACCTCGGCGGCGTCACGCAGCCGCTGAAGCTGAACGGCGAGGTGATCGCGCAGATCTTCGGCGGGAAAATTACGAAATGGAGCGACTCGCGCATCGCGGCGCTCAACGCCGGCGTGAAGCTCCCGGCGAAGGACATTCTCGTCGTGCATCGCTCGGACGGCAGCGGCACGACCTACATCTTCTCGGACTACTTGAGTGCCGTGAGCACCGCGTGGGCAGCGGCGCCCGGCAAGGGGAAGGAGCTCTCGTGGCCGGTGGGCATCGGCGCGAAGGGCAATGAGGGCGTTGCGGGCCAGGTGAAGCAGACAGACTTCGCGATCGGATACACGGAGCTCGCCTACGCGAAGCAGAATCATCTCGCGACCGCCGCCGTTGCGAACCAGGCCGGCGAATACGTCGAGCCCTCGATCGAGTCGGCGACGGCCGCCGCGGCCGGCATCGCCGCCAAGCTTCCGCCGACCACCGACTTCCGCATTTCGATCGTGAACGCACCGGGAAGCGGCGCGTATCCGATCTCGTCGTTCACCTGGCTCCTCGTTCCGAAGTCGATCTCGAGCGCGAAGAAACACAAGCTGCTCACTGACTTCCTCCGCTGGTATCTCACGAAGGGTGAGACGAGCGCCGCGTCGCTGGACTACTCGCCGCTGCCCCAGCCGCTCATCGCCATGCTTACCGCTCGCGTCGACTCGATCTCCGCCGGCAACGCGCCGTGAACGTCCCGGAAGGCCGCGCGGTGGTGGAGGCTCGTGGGGGCGACGGGGCCACGCTGCGCATTCACGGCGCCGCGATCGGCGACCGCGTGTACTCCAGCGCCATCACCTTCTTCGCGCTCTGCGTGCCGCTGCTCCTGCTCGCGATCGCGTGGGAGATCGGCGTTGCCGGCTGGCCGACGCTGCACAAATTCGGCTTCGGCTTCCTGACGTCGAGCGAGTGGGATCCGGTGAAGGGGCAGTTCGGCGCCGCGCCCGCCATCTACGGAACCATCGTCTCGTCGATCATCGCGCTCGCGCTCGCGACACCGCTCGCGATCGGCGTCTCGCTCTTTCTTTCGGAGATCGCGCCGCGCTGGCTGCGCCAGCCTGTCGGCTTCCTCGTCGACCTGCTCGCCGCGATCCCGAGCGTCGTCTACGGGCTCTGGGGCATCTTCGTGCTCCTCCCCGTGCTTCGCGATCCGGTGATGCCCTTCCTGCGCGACACACTGCATCTCGACAAGACGGGCCTGTTCTCGGGGCCAGCCTACGGGCCGAGCATGCTCGCCGCAGGGATCATTCTCGCGATCATGGTGCTCCCGTACATCGCCTCCGTCTCGCGCGAGGTGTTGCTCGCGGTTCCGCGCTCGCAGCGCGAAGCTGCGCTCGCGCTCGGCGCCACGCGCTGGGAAGCGATCTGGGGCGCGGTGCTCCCCTACGCGCGCTCCGGCATTGTCGGCGGCGTGATCCTCGGACTCGGCCGCGCGCTCGGCGAGACNNGCCTCCAGCGACGCGCACCTCTCGGCGCTCATGGCCGTCGCCTTCGTGCTCTTCGTGATTACGCTGATCGTGAACGCGATCGCGCGTTGGCTCGTGTGGCAGGTATCGCGCAACACGAGCGGGCGGGCCGCATGAGCGCAGCGACGCCTCCCACGGTTCCGCCGCTGCGCCCGACGCTGCGCCAGCGCGCCTTCAGCGAGCGCACGGTGCGCACGCTCAAGCGGCGCCGCATCGTGAGCGGCTTGATGCTCGTTGTGCTGATCGGCGCCGCGGTGCTCGCCGTGCTCCCGCTGATCTTCATCTTCGGCCATCTGCTCACGCTTGGGCTGAGCTCGCTCTCGTGGGACTTCTTCACCAAGATGCCGAAGCCCGTCGGCGAGGCGGGCGGCGGACTCGCGAATGCGATCGTCGGCACGCTGATTCTCATCGGCCTCGCGAGCGCGGTTGGACTTCCGGTTGGCGTGGGAGCCGGGCTGTATCTGGCCGAGCGAAAGGGGACGAAGCTGGCGAACGGCGTGCGCTTTCTCTCTGATGTGCTCAACGGGCTGCCGTCGATCGTGATGGGAATCTTCGCGTGGCAATTTCTCGTGCGACCGGTGGGACACTTCTCCGCGCTCGCGGGCGGCGTGGCGCTCGGCGCGATGATGATCCCGATGGTCGCGCGCACCACCGAAGAGATGGTGGGGATCGTTCCGGTGTCGCTGCGCGAGGCCGCCCTCGCGCTCGGTTACTCGCGCTGGCGCACGTCGCTCTCGATCGTGCTTCGCACCGCGAGCGCAGGGATCGTCACGGGCGCCCTCGTCGCGATCGCACGCATCGCGGGCGAGACGGCGCCGCTGCTCTTCACCGCCTTCGGCAATCAGTTCTGGTCACTCTCGCTCAAGCAGCCCATCGCCGCGCTTCCTCTGCAGGTCTTCTCTTACGCGATCAGCCCCTATGACGCATGGCATTCCCTCGCTTGGGCCGGAGCGCTCGTCCTCATCGCGCTCATCTTCATCATCAGCCTCATCGCGCGTTTCGCAACGCGCGCCCGATTCTCGACCGGCGGTGGCGACTGAGCGTTCGAATCTGCAGGACGACGTGTCTCTCATGAGCCGCCCCGCAGCAACGATCGAAGCAGTACCACGCATGCGCGTCGACTCACTCGACGCGTACTTCGGCAGCGTCCACGCGGTCAAGGGCGTCGGCATGCTCGTACACGATCGCCAGGTCACCGCGATCATCGGCCCGTCCGGCTGCGGCAAGTCGACATTTCTGCGCTGCCTCAACCGCATGCACGAGACGGTGCCCACCGCGCGCGTCGAAGGCGAGGTCGAGCTCGACGGACGCGACATCTACGCGCGCGGCGTGAACGCGATCGCGGTGCGCAAGCACATTGGGATGGTCTTCCAGCGCCCGACGCCCTTCCCCACCATGTCGATCCGCGACAATGTGGCCGCGGGGCTTCGCGTGATCGATGGCAACCGGCCTTCGCGACGCGAGACGGATGAGATCGTAGAGCAGGCGCTCACTCGCGCCGCGCTCTGGAATGAGGTGAAGGACCGCCTCTCGACCAGCGCCATCAGCTTGTCCGGCGGCCAGCAGCAGCGCCTCTGCATCGCGCGCGCGCTCGCGACCGAGCCCAGGGTGCTTCTCCTCGACGAGCCTACCGCGTCGCTCGATCCGATCAGCACGCAGGCCGTCGAGGAGCTCGTGTACGAGCTGCGCACCGACATGACCATCGTGATCGTCACGCATAACATGCAGCAGGCCGCGCGCGTCTCAGACTCCACCGCGTTCTTCCTCAACGGTGAGCTCGTCGAGATGAGCGCGACCAACGACATCTTCACGACGCCGCAGGACGACCGCACGGAGGCCTACATCACGGGCCGCTTCGGATGACCAACGCCAACGCCACGCTCGAGCGCCCGCCGGCGATCCTCCCGATCGCCGACTCGACGCACCCGGGAACGATCGTCGCGAAGGACTTCTCCTTTTTCTACGGCGAGAAGCAGGCGCTCTTCGACGTGAATCTCACGATCCCCGCACGCTCGGTGACCGCCTTCATCGGCCCATCCGGCTGCGGGAAGTCGACGCTGCTCCGCTCGATCAATCGCCTCAATGCGCTGATCCCCGGCGCGCGCCACACGGGTGCGATCGAGCTCGATGGACAGAATATCTACTCGCCCGACGCCGACATCGTCGCGCTCCGCCAGCGCGCGGGAATGGTCTTTCAGCGCTGGAATCCGTTTCCGAAGTCGATCTACGACAACGTAGCCTTCGGGCCGCGCATCAACGGCAACAGCTCACGAGCCGCACTCGACGAAATAGTCGAGACGTCGCTCCGTCGCGCCGCGCTCTGGGACGAGGTGAAGGATCGCCTCCGCCAAAGCGCCCTGGGGCTCTCGGGCGGGCAGCAGCAGCGCCTCTGCATCGCCCGCGCGCTCGCGAACGATCCCGAGGTGCTCTTGCTCGACGAGCCCGCGAGCGCTCTCGATCCGATCGCCACTCAGAAGGTCGAGGAGCTGCTCTATGAGCTCAAGCGGGAATTGACGATCGTCATCGTGACCCACAACATGCAGCAGGCCGCACGCGTCTCGGAATACACTGCCTTCTTCTACCTGGGCCGCCTGGTAGAGGTGAACCAAACCGATCGTCTCTTCACCAGTCCCCGCGAGCCGCGGACCGAAGCCTATGTGACAGGGAGATTTGGATGAGCCCCGCCGACACCGCTGGTTTTCGACATTTCCACGAGCAGCTCGATCAGCTGAAGCAACGGCTGCTCGACATGTCCGAGCGCGCAGAGGCACTCGTCGACATGTCCGTGGAAGCATTGCTGCAGCGCGACGCCGGCAAGGCCGACGCCGTCATCGATGGTGACAGCGAGCTCGATTCCCTCGAGGTCGAGGTCGAAGGGCTCGCCGTCTCCCTCCTCGCGCTCCAGCAGCCGATGGCGCGCGACCTCCGCTTTATCATCAGCGCGATCAAGATCTCTTCCGATCTCGAGCGCGTTGGCGATCACGCGGTGAACATCGCGCAGTCAACGCAGCGCCTCGTCGCCATGCGCTCCGACATCACCCCCGACCCGGAAGTCGAGGACATGGCTCGCCGCGCCCGCCACATGCTCGGCGACGCCCTCGACGCCTTCATCCGCGGCGACGGAGTGTTGGGCCGCGATGTGGTCAAGCGCGACGATCAGGTAGACGCGCTGCATGACTCGCTCTTCCGCATCCTCCTCACGCACATGCTCGAGGACCAGACGAACATCTCCGCCGCCCTCGAGCTCTTCCTCGTGAGCCGCAACCTCGAGCGCGTCGCGGATCTCGCAACCAACATCGCGGAAGACGCGGTATACTTGGCGGAGGGAAAAACGATCAAACATCGACTCGAGGACCGCCCTGTCGCCGCCACGGCCTGACGCTACGACCTCGCAGGATCGCGTCGCCGCGATCGACATCGGATCGAACTCGATCCGCGCGATCGTCGCCGACGTGTCGGCCGACGGCCACATCCGGGTCGTCGACGAGATGAAGTCGGCGCCGCGACTCGGCGCCGGAATGGATGAGCGCGGCGAGCTCGCGCAGGCCGCGATGCAGCGCGCAACGGAAGCGGTCGTGCGCATGGCGACGCTTGCGCGCCAGCTCGGCGCCACGCGCGTCGAGGCCGTCGCCACGAGCGCGGTGCGCGACGCGTCCAACGCGCGGCAGTTCGTCGAGATGGTGCGCAAGGCGGCGAAGCTCCAGCTCCGCGTGCTCGAGGGGAGCGACGAGGCGCTCCTCGGCTTCCGCAGTGCGCTGGCACATTTCGATCTCGCCTCGGGACGCGCGGCGGTGGTCGACATCGGCGGCGGCTCGCTCGAGCTTGCGCTCAGCGCCGCGGGGCTCGTCGACCGACTCGTCTCCCTTCCCTTCGGCGCTCTCCGCATGACGGAGCGCTACTTCCCGAAGAAGATCACGCGCAACGCGGTAAAGGAGCTGCGCAAGGATGTTCGCCACGAGCTCCTCCGCCATCTCCCCGCGCGCGAGTGGCGCAACGCGCAGGTGATCGGTTCGGGCGGCACCTTCACGAACCTCGCGGGGATGTCGCTCGCGCGTCAGGGCATTCGCCCCGCACAGAGTGTGCACGGCACGCGCGTTCCCCGCGTCGACCTCGAGCACATCCTCGACAGCCTGCAGGACATGACGCCCACCGAGCGTCTCACCGTCGCGGGGCTCAACGCCGGCCGCTCCGACATCATCGTCGCGGGGCTCGCGGTCATCGCGGAGGTGATGGCGCGTCTCGACAGCCCGAGTCTCGTGGTGTCCGCCTACGGAATTCGCGAAGGACTGCTACTCGAGATCGCGCACGTGCTCCCCACAGTCGCGAGCCCCGGCGAGGCGCGCGAGCGATCGGTGCGACGGCTGGCCGAGGCGTGTCACTTCGAGGAGCGCCACTCGATGCACGTCCAGAAGCTCGCGCTCCAACTCTTCGACGCACTCGGCGCGCGGCTCGGCGCCAAGCCCGGCGAGCGCGAGATCCTTGCGGCAGCTGCAATGCTTCACGACATCGGCTACCACATCAGCTACGACAAGCACCACAAGCATTCGTACTATCTGATCACGCACGCGGAGCTGCTCGGGATGTCACCGATGGAGCAGCTCGTGGTGGCGAACGTCGCGCGCTATCATCGCGGCGCTCCGCCGTCGAAGGAGCATCCGAGCTTCGGTGCGCTCGCGAAGCCCGTGCGCGAGCAGGTGCGCAGACTGTCCGCGATTCTACGGCTCGCGGATGGCCTGGATCGCGGGCACATCTCCGCCGTCGACCGCGTGAAGGTGCGCTGGTCGCGCGAACGCATTCGCATCACGCCGATCGCGCGCAACATCCATCAGCCGATGCGTCTCGAGATCTGGGGCGGGAGTCGCAAGGCGCAGCTGCTCGAGCAGCTCGCCGGCGTGCCGGTCGAGATCGTGGGCTCGCGCGCGGCACAAACGGTCGCCAAGCTCACGGATCGAGCGGCGCGGTCCCCCACGTAGACGAGATCGCGATCAGCTGCGCCGACTGCTCCGGCTCGCCGTCGAGCTGGCGCTGCCGGTAGCACCCGTCCGGCTGCAGGATCCACGCATTCCGATTGTCGCGCAAATACGTCGCGAGCAGCGTGCGCAGCCGCTCGTGCAGCGACTTGTCCTCCACCGGCGTCACCGCCTCCACGCGCCGCTCGAAGTTGCGCGGCATCCAGTCCGCGGAGCCGAGGTAGTACTCCTCGTCGCCGTCGTTGAGGAAGTACCAGAGCCGCGAGTGCTCGAGAAAGCGCCCGACGATGCTCGTCACGCGAATGTTGTCGCTGATCCCTTCGATGCCCGGGCGCAGGCAGCAGATGCCGCGCACGATGAGATCGATCACGACACCCGCCTGCGCCGCCTCGTACAGCGCGAGAATCGTTTCCGGATCCGCGAGCGCGTTCATCTTCGCGATCAGTCGCGCCGATCGTCCCGCCCGCGCGTGCTCCATCTCGCGAGCGATCAGCGCATGAAAGCGCTCGCGCATGTCGCCCGGCGCGATGATGAGCTTCCGGTAGTGACGCTGGCGCGAGAAGCCGGTGAGGAAGTTGAACAGGTCGCTCAGATCCGCGCCGATCTCCGGATTGCAGGTGAATAACCCGAGATCCGTGTACTGCCGCGCCGTCTTCGAGTTGTAGTTCCCCGTGCCGACGTGCACGTAGCGCCGAATCCCATCCGCCTCGCGCCGCACCACGAGACAGGTCTTCGTGTGCGTCTTGAGATCCATCATCCCGTACACCACGTGCACGCCCGCGCTTTCGAGCTGCCGCGCCCACGTGATGTTGTTCGCCTCGTCGAAGCGCGCCTTGAGCTCCACGAGCACCACCACCTGCTTCCCGCTCTCGGCCGCCTCGGTGAGCGCGCGCACGATCGGCGTGTCACCACTGGTACGATATAAAGTGAGCTTGATCGCGAGCACGTCGTCGTCTTCCGCCGCGCGCTCGATGAACTGCTCCACAGTCGTCTGGAACGAGTCGAACGGATGATGCACCAGCACGTCGCCCTGGCGAATCACGTCGAACATCCCCCCGTTCACCCCGCGCAGCCTCGGCGGCGTACTCGGCACGAGCGGCGGATCGCGCAGCTCCGGGATCTCGAGCTGCGCGAGCTCGCGCAGATCGCCCAGCTCGAGGATCGGCCCCATCTCGTGCACGTCCGCCTCGCTCAGCGTCGCGTTCGGCGGCAGGCGATCGTCGCGCAGCTCGTCGAGCAGCAGCGTGCGCATCTCCAGCGGCGTGCCCGTCTGCACTTCGAGGCGCACGACCTCGCCGAATCTCCGCAAGAACACCTGCTCCTCGATCGTCGCGAGCAGATCATCCGGCTCTTCCGATGAGAGCAGCTCGATGTCCGAGTTGCGCGTGATCCGGAACGCGTACCAGTTGCGCACCTCCATGCCGGGGAAGAGCGCGCGCAGATTGATCCCGATCAGATGCTCCAACGCTATGAACTGATTCGGCCTCCCGAACTTCACCCAGCGCGGCAGGCTCCGCGGCACCTTCACGCGCGCAAAGTGATCCTCGAGCGTATCCGGATCTCGAATCTCGACCGCGAGCGACAGCGAGAGATTCGAGATGTACGGAAAGGGATGCCCGGGATCGACCGCGAGCGGCGTGAGCACCGGATACACCTGCTTCTCGAAATACTCATCGAGCCGCTTCCACTCGGCCGCCGTGATCTCCTCGAGCGGCACGAGCCGCACGCCGCGCTCCGCGAGCGCCGGGAGCAGCGTCTCGTGGAGCAGCTGCTGTTGCTGCGCGAGCAGCTGGCGCACGCGCAACGCGATCGCGTCGAGCTGGTCCTGGGGAGAGAGGCCGTCGGGCGCGGTGACCGTGACGTTCGCCGCGAGCTGCCGCCGAAGTCCGGCGACGCGCACCATGTAGAACTCGTCGAGATTCGTGCTGAAGATCGCCGCGAACTTGAGTCGCTCGAGCAGCGGATTCCGCGCATCGAACGCCTCGTGTAGCACCCTCGAATTGAACTCCAGCCAGCTCAGCTCACGATTGATGTAGAGCTGTGGCGTAAGCATCAGGTCGGACATTCGTCATTGCCGAAAGCAAACCGCCCGCGCACGAGGCACGGACGGCGAGGAAAAGCTCAGTCGCACAGTATATGGATGATAGCCTGGGCCGTGT